>NZ_JBCGFQ010000001.1:0-231379 GCF_040984075.1 Pseudomonas sp. I2 | reverse complement strand
CCGAACTCAGCAGTGAAACGATGCATCGCCGATGGTAGTGTGGGGTTTCCCCATGTGAGAGTAGGTCATCGTCAAGATTCATTTCGCAAAACCCCTATCTGCGCGAGCAGGTAGGGGTTTTGTCTTTCTGGCGTCTGGCTGGGGTTGACGGCGCCATCCCTATGGCGATATTCCGGCTGACAAAAGGGCACTCACCCCCGAGCCAGCTCCGCCAGGTGTGCGCTCGCCTCTTCACTCTTGAGGACCAGTACATCCCCTTCCAGAGAGTCGAGCACCACCTCCGACGTATTGCCGATCAAGGCACCGGAAATGCCTGTCCGGCCCACGGTACCGATGATGGTCACCACCGCATCCAGTGCCTTCTCGCTATAGGGAATCAGCACGTCCGCTGGCCCTTCGGCGATATGCAGGTGTTCATCGTCAATGCCATATTCGGCCTGGAAGGCCGTGCAGGCTTCGCGGTAACGCTGCTCGATGGTTTCCGAGAGTTGGTAGGTCGGGTCTGACGCCGACAGCATGGGAGAAGGATGAGCAGTGGCCACGTGCAGCTCACCCTTGGCCAGGGTGGCGATGGCATGACCGTGGTCGATGATGCTGGCATGCAAGCGGCGGTGGTCTTCATCGTTGTTGCCCACATCCACTGCCGCCAGGATCACGCCACCGGTCCAGGGGCGCTCGCTCTTGACCATCAGCACCGCACACGGGCAATAGCGCAGCAGTTTCCAGTCGCCGGGCGTCAGCAGGGCCTTGCGCAACGGATTGTCCGGACGATGCTCCTTGATCACCAGTTCGCAACCTTCGGCCTGCTGTACGGTGATGATCGATTCGTACAGGCTGTCATGCCACGCCTGTTCCTGGGTGACGTTATCGTAACCGTCGTCATGCAACTGGCTGGCGAGCAGGCTGAGCAGGGCACTGTGGTCCTGTTTCTTGTCGCACATCAGCAGGTGCAGACGTGCACCGGTCACACCCGCAATGAGCTTGGCCCGGGTCAGGGCCCGGCTATGGGCATGCTCGGGATCGAGAACGACGAGGATGCTGCGGACGGCTTGCATGGGCAGGGCTCCCTTGGGAAAAGACGGCCAATGTCTGACTATAGTCGGCGTCCCGCACGGTGCTGCTTGACATGCATCAAGCATAGCTGCTGGCGATCGGCGCCGCCCCCGGTATAATCGCCGGTTCTGCCGTTGGCCTGTGTAGCTGTGAGTTTATGTCCCTGATTCCCGAAATCGACGCCTTCCTGGGCTGCCGTACCCCTGATGCCTGGATCGAGGCAGCGCTCGCCGACCAGGAAACCCTGTTGATCGATCACAAGAACTGCGAATTCAAGGCGGCCAGCACGGCCTTGAGCCTGATCGCCAAGTACAACACCCACCTTGACCTGATCAACATGATGTCGCGCCTGGCCCGTGAGGAACTGGTGCACCACGAGCAGGTGCTGCGCCTGATGAAGCGTCGTGGCATCACCCTACGACCGGTCTCGGCGGGGCGCTACGCTTCCGGCCTGCGGCGTCTGGTGCGCGCCCACGAACCGGTCAAGCTGATCGATACCCTGGTGGTCGGTGCCTTCATCGAGGCCCGCAGTTGCGAGCGCTTCGCCGCCCTGGTGCCGCACCTGGACGAGGAGTTGGGTACCTTCTACCACGGTCTGTTGAAAAGCGAAGCCCGTCACTACCAGGGCTACCTGAAGCTCGCCCACCAGTATGGAGACGCGGCAGACATCGCCCGTGTCGTGGAGCAGGTGCGTGAAGCGGAAGCCGAACTGATCCGCTCCCCTGACCAGGAGTTCCGCTTTCACAGCGGTGTTCCACTGCAGGCAGCCTGACCCCTAGGACATCAGTGACGCCGTCCCAGCAGCAGGCCCACCACCAGGCCGAGCCCGGCACTGATCGCGACGGTCTGCCACGGATGGCCGCCGATATAGTCCTCGGTGGCCTCCACCACCGGTTGCGCCTTGTCGCGCAGCTTGCTCGTCGCCTGCTGGGCCTGGCGCAGCTTCAGGCTGATCTGGGCACGCAGGGTGTCGGCTTCCTCGCCCACCAGCGAGGCGCTGTCGTTGAGCAGCCGCTCGGACTCCTCGATCAGTGCCTGCAGTTCGCTGAACACCTGGTCCTTGATCTGTTCGCTGTCGGCTTGCGCAGTGGTTTTCCTGGCCATAACACGTCCTCGTCGCTGGGTTGTCAGAGCAATGGATAACGGTGCCTCGGGAAAGTTGCAGCGGCGTACCGGCCACCGGCCGCTACGGTGTAAGATAGCGTCCATTTTCACGTTGCAGGTAATCCCATGAGTTTCAATCTGGCCAACAGAAGCTTCGAGGAACGGGCGCAGATCGAGGCGGAGAAAGCTCGGCTGTTCGAGCTCTGGCAAAACAATCTCGGCAAGGCCAAGGGCGAGGCCGGCCGCTTGATCGCCGAGAAGCCCCGGCGCAAAGGCAAGTGGGCCGAATGGGTGCGCGCCGAACTGGACGCCCTGTCGCCACCCGAATACGCCAACATGGTGCGTAGCGAAGTCAACAAGATGATGGCGGCTGCCAGCGCCAATCGTTGATAGCGGCCGATAGGCAGGGCAGGAGCGCGGACGCAAGGTCGCCGCAACGCTTTCCCGCCGTAGCCTTACCTGGCCAAGCCAGCCTCCGGCAGGTCGAGCTTGCCTTTGTCGGTGAAGCGCACGGTGCCCAGCGGGCCGCCGGCCAGCTTGCCGCGCAATACGTAAGGTAGCCCCTGCAACGAATCCAGTCGGCTCAGGCCATAGGCCTGGCGCAGCACGGCGAATGCGGTGATGCTAACCGGCACCACGATCACGGCCTCGTCGTAGCGGCCGATGTGCCCTTGCTGGTCGCTGACACCAGCGGCCAGGGGTTGGCCATTGACCTCCAGGTTGAGGGCGATGCCATTGAAGTCGACGGGCGTTTCGTTGGGGTTCTGCACGCGAATCTTCACCGCCATGCGCATTTCCAGCTCCTGCCCCGGCAGCGGCTCGATGCCGATCACGCTGATGTTCAGCGGGTCGCGGGGCTGGAACAGGGCGCAGGCATTGAGGGCGCAGGCAAGCAGCAGGATCAGCCAGAAACGGGCAGGGCGGGCAGTCATGGAGGCGGGCCTTGGCGTTGAAAGCGAGTTGGCAGTGTGGCAAATGCACGGCGGCGTTGAAAGTACCGGGCCTTATGAAAGATACTGTTTCTCATTAACGTCCGATAATCTCTCTTACTGGCCCATCCATCTTCCATGCTGACGTCTCCCGCGTCTGGTCTGCTGGCGAGTTTCCAGGAGCACTACGACGACCTGTTGCAGTTTCTCACCCGGCGCATGAGCGACCGGCAGCGTGCCGCCGACGTGGCCCAGGAGACCTACCTCAAGCTGGTGAAGATCGAGGCGCAGGCCGTCCCCGTGCTGCATGCGCGCAGCTTCATCTTCCGGGTCGCCGGCAACCTGGCGATCGATGCTCTGCGACGCGAACAGCGCCTGGCGGCCAATCATGAGGGCAGCGACGACGCAGGTGAGGTGCCGTGCCCAGCACCGGCACCGGAAGCCGTGCTGCTGGCCAGCGAGCGCCTGCAGATGCTCGACGAAGCCCTGCTGCAGTTGTCCAGCAATGCCCGCCAGGCCTTGCTGCTCAATCGCGTCGAGGGCCTGACCCAGGCGCAGATCGCACAACGGCTGGGCGTTTCCGAGAGCATGGTGGCAAAATACATCGGCCAGGCGTTGCGCCATTGCCGCGACTGGCTCAAACACAACCATGACTGACGCCCTCACCATGCCCACGCCGCAACCGCTCAGCGACCTGTCCGACGATGCCCTCGACTGGCAGGTATTGCTGCATTCGGGCAACGCCAGCGCCGCCGACCGCTCGCGCTACCAGCGCTGGTGCCGACTGAGCCCGGCCCATGCCGAAGCGGCCAGGGAGGCCGAGGCGCTGTGGCTGGATATCGGCCACACGGTGAGTGCGCAGGTTTTCGAAGCCGCCCCGGCACCACGCAAGCGCCGCTGGCTTGCCGGTATCGCCGCTTCGGTGGTGCTGGCCTTGGCCGGCTACACCGGGTGGCAGCAGGCGCCGGTGTGGCTGGCCGACTACCATACCGGCATTGGCCAGCGGCAGAGCATCACCCTGGCCGATGGTTCGCGAGTGACCCTCAACAGCGCCAGCGCGCTGTCCGTGGCGTTCAACGAGCGTGAACGCCGGGTGCTGCTGGAAGCGGGCGAGGCGTTGTTCGAAACGGCGCCTGACCCTCGCCCGTTCGTGGTCGAGACGGCAGGTGCGCCCGTACAGGGTGGCGAAGCGGTGTTCAGCGTGCGGCGCGAGGCCAGCGGCAGCCGCGTGGTGCTCGCTCAGGGCGAGGCTACGGTAGGCGGCAGGACGCTGCCGGTGTCGCCGGATGCCCAGGCCCAGACCGCCTGGCAGCGTGGCAAGCTGATCTTCAATGGCAAGCCCTTGGGGCAGGTGCTTGCCGAACTGGAGCGCTACCAGCACGGGCGGATCCTGCTGCCCGACACCCAACTGGCAGCGCTCGAGGTCAGCGGCGTGTTCGACCTGGACGACCCGCAGGCCTTGCTGCGCACCCTGGAGCAGCGCTATGCGCTGAAGGTCACCTACCTGCCGTGGTTGGCAGTGGTTCACTGAGCGAAAAAAAGTTTGAGTTTTTTTGCCTTTCGGACTGCAAGTTCGTGAGCGCTGGAACGTCGTAGTGGGACTGATCAGCAACCCATTCTCATTTACGACTTGTCTGGAAGCTCATTCGTGAAGGCTACGCTCAAGCTCCTGCACCGCCGCGGCGGCCGCTTCAACCCTGTCCTGTTGTCCTGCAGCGCACTGGCCATCCTGGCTGGGCCCATGCAGGCGTTGGCCGCGACGGCGCCCGCCGATGCCCAGGTGCAGGCTCGCCAGGTCCAGTTGAACCTGCCAGCGCAATCCCTGGACCAGGCGCTCACCCGCTTCGCCGACCAGGCGGGCCTGCACCTGCTGTACACCACCAGCGACGTGGCCGGCCTGCGCAGCCCGGCGCTGCGGGGTAGCTACAGCATCGAGCAGGCGTTGCAGCAGTTGCTCGCCGGCAGTGGCATGAGCTGGCAGTTCAGCGACGCCCGTACGGTAACCCTGCGCAAGGCCGAGGCCGCTCCGCAGAGCGTCAGCCTCAAGCCCATCGAAGTCAGCGTGGCCTCGCGCACCAGCACGGCGATCAGCGAGATCCCCGGTACCGTCTGGGTGGTCGACCAGCAGCAGCTGCGCGAGCAGATCGACAGCGGCGTAAGCCTCAAGGAGGCCATCGGCAAGCTGGTGCCGGGCCTAGACCTGGCACCGGAAGGGCGCACCAACTATGGCCAGAACATGCGCGGACGCAACGTGCTGGTGATGATCGACGGGGTCAGCCAGAACAGCTCCCGTGGCCTGTCGCGCCAGTTCGACAGCATTTCGCCGTTCAACGTCGAGCGCGTCGAGGTGCTCTCCGGCGCCAGCGCCATTTATGGCGGCGGCGCCACCGGCGGCATCATCAACATCGTCACCAAGAAGGGCGAACCGGGTCCGCTGCGTTTCGAGACCCAGCTCGGTGCCAGCAGCGGTTTCAACAACAGTGACGACCTGGCCACCCGCGTCGCACAGTCCATCAGTGGTGGCAACGACCGAGTCAACGCCCGCCTGGGGATTTCCGGGGAGCAGAACGAGGCCTTCTACGATGGCGGCGGCGACCAGATCTTCATCGACAACACCCAGACCGACCTGCAGTACAACCGCACCATCGACGTGCTCGGCACCCTGGGCCTGACCTTCACCGAGGAACAGAGCCTGGACCTGTTGGCCCAGTACTACGATTCCGGCAACCACGGCAGCACGGGCATCTATTTCCCGCACCTGAACCACAACGCGCCGTCGGACCTGGAGGATGCCGAACTGCGCAGCGGCTATTCCTCGGACCTCGAGCCGCGCACCCGGCGCCTGCTGCTCAACGCCAACTACCACCACACCGATGTGCTGGGCCAGGACTTCTACCTGCAGGCCTCGTATCGCAAGGAAGACGACAACTTCTACCCGTTCCCTTACTACAACCCCGGCACGCCGGCAGGATCGCGTGGCGTGTACTTCGCCGCCTCGCAGCAGAACTTCGAGGTCAGCAGCCTGAAGGCATTGTTCGCCAAGCAGTGGGACACGCTCAAGCTGACCTATGGCGTCGACCTGGACCGCGAGCGCTTCAACGCCGAGCAGACCACGTTCGATGCGCAAACGTCGTCCGAGAGCGGTGGCCTCGACCTGGACAAGGCCAGCAAGGCGCCGCGCTATCCCAGCTACCGGGTGGACGGCGTCTCGCTCTACGCCCAGCTGGACTGGCATGCCACCGACAACCTGACCCTTTCCGGCGGTGCGCGCCGCCAACAGATGGATGTGGATGTCAGCGACTTCAAGAACGTGCCTGGTGGCAGCAACGACTACCAGGTCAACCTGTACAACCTCGGTGCCATCTATGACTTCAAGAACGGCCACCAGGTGTGGGCCAACTATGGCGAGGGCTTTGACCTGCCTGACCCAGCCAAGTACTACGGCAAGCCGGGCTTGAGCGTGGCCGACAACCCGCTGGCGGGCATCAAGAGCCGCCAGGTCGAGCTGGGTTGGCGCTATGGGGACCTGGACTGGGATGCCCAGGCGGCGCTGTACTACATCTGGTCGGACAAGGTCATCAACTTCGATGCCCAGACCCTGGCCATCGATGTGGATGACAAGAAGAGCCGCGACTTCGGTTTCGAAGGCGCCTTGACCCGCCACTTCCAGAGCGGCTGGGAGGCCGGTGGCACGCTGCACCTGGTGCGGTCGGAGGAAGAGGATGCCGATGGCGACTGGATCAAGCGCGATGCCCGCTATGCGTCGCTGTCCAAGTCCACCGCCTTCGTCGGCTGGAAGGGCGAGGGGCGTAGCGCGCGCCTGCAGGCCAACCATGCCTTCACCCTCGAGGACGATGCCGACCACGAGATCGACGGCTACACGACCTTCGACCTGCTGGCCAGCCAGGACACTGGCTTCGGCACGTTCAGCGCGGGCATCCAGAACCTGCTGGACAAGCAGTACAGCACCGTCTGGGGGCAGCGTGCGACCCTGTTCTATTCGCCGACCTATGGGCCGGCCTACCTCTATGACTACCAGGGGCGCGGGCGCACCTACACCCTGACCTGGAGCCTGGCCTACTGAGTGCAGGTACTTAGGGCCAGCTCGCTCCTACAGGTTCGGCGCTGACCTCAAGTGCAGCGCGGTCTCTGTGGGGCTTGCCGGCGATGGGCTGCAAAGCCGCCCCAACTACGCTGCACAGGCGAACGCTGCCAGCAAATCCTCGGCAAACGCCTGTTGCGCTTCACCCGGCACCCGGCCACGGTGACGGGCGAGGGTAAAAGGCACGACGAAATCCAGGGACGGATCCAGCACCCGCAACGCCCCCTGCGCCTCCCAAGGCCCGGCGCAGTGGCAGGGCAGGTAGCCGATGTGCCGGCCAGACAGGATGAAGGTCAGCACGCTGTCGATTTGCTCGGCCTGCGCCGAACTGCGCTGGCTCATGAAGGGTTCGCCACCCTTGAGAAGGCGGTAGGAGTGGCGCACCTGGTCGGCCTCGAGCAGGGCCTGGCGGTCCACCTGCCCCTGGGTGAACAGCGGATGCTGCCTGCCGCAGTACAGGCGCTGGGTTTCCTCGAACAGCGGCTGGTAGTCGAAGGCCGCCTGGTTGCCGGAAAAGTAGCTGATGGCGTAATCCAGGCGCTGCTCCAGCAGCAGGCGCTCAAGCTCCGCCGGCGGCGCGCTGATCAGCTCCAACTGCACCGACTCCTCGCGCTGACGAAAACGCCCGATGGCCTCGGCCAGGCGCAGGGTGATGACCTTGTCCTGGTTCTCCGCCATGCCGATACGCAGCGTGCCCAGCAGCCGCCCGGCCACGCCATTGGCCTGCTGGCGGAACTGCTCGATCTGTACCAGCAGCCCACGGGTCGCCTCGAGCAAACGCTCGCCCTTCTCGGTCAGGCGAAAGCCACTCTTGCCACGGCTGCACAAGCGATAGCCCAGGCGCGTCTCCAGGCGCGCCATCTGCTGGCTGATGCTCGGCTGGCTCAAGCCCAGCACACCTTGGGCGGCACTGAAGCCACCGGCCTCGACTACAGTGACGAACAGCCGCAGCAGGTGCAGGTCCGGGTCTTGCAATTGTCCGAGCATCACATTGCTCCTGATGAATGTCAGCTTTGCAAACTTGCGATTCTTGCAATGTAGCGCGACTGGCATGCTGTCGGCATCCACCCATTGCCGAGGTGTCCACCATGCGCCGTTCGTTATGCCTGTTGTCCCTGGTTCTGGCCCTGCCGCTGCAGGCCGAAGAGAAGGTCGTCAACCTGTACAGCTGGGCTGACTACGTGGCCCCGCAGACCCTCCAGCGCTTCGAGCAGGAGAGTGGCTACAAGGTGCGCTACGACACCTTCGACACCACCGAGGTGCTGGAAACCAAGCTGCTGACCGGCGGCAGCGGCTATGACGTGGTGGTACCGTCGTCCACCGTGCTGGCCCGGGCGCTCCAGGCCAACGCCTTGCAGCCGCTGCAGGCACAGGCCATGCCGGGCTACGCCAACCTCGACCCGGACCTGCTGGCCAAGCTGGCCGAGGTCGACCCCGGCAACCTCTATGCGCTGCCCTACACCTGGGGCACCCTCGGCCTGGGGGTGAATGTCGAGGCCGTGCGCCAGCGCCTGGGCGACGAGGTGCCGCTGGACAGCCTCGACCTGCTGTTCAAGCCCGAAAACGCCAGCCGGCTCAAGGACTGTGGCATCGCCATGCCCGATTCGCCCCAGGAGGTGATCGGCCTGGCCCTCCATTACTTGGGCAAGGACCCCTATAGCCAGGAAAAGGCGGACCTCGACGCGGCCCAGGCGCTGCTTCGCCAGTTGCAACCCTCGGTCAGCTACGTGGCCAACGGCCGGCAGATCAATGACCTGGCCAACGGCAGCGTATGCCTGGCGCTCACCTACAATGGCGATGCCGCCATGGCGGCCGACCAGGCGCGTCGTGCCGGCAAGGGGTTCGAGCTGATCTACCGGATCCCCCGGGAGGGCACCCTGGTCTGGCAGGACAACCTGGCCATTCCCAAGGATGCCCCGCACCCGGAGGCTGCCCGCGCGCTCATCGCCTTCATGCTGCGCCCCGAATCGGTGGCCGAGCTGACCAACACGCTGTTCTTCGCCAACGCCAACCAGGCCGCCACGCCCCTGGTGGACGATGCCGTACGCAACGACCCGGATATCTATCCGCCCAGCGAGGTACGCCAGCGCCTGTATGGCGATCGCAGCATGGCGCTGTCCGACCTGCGCCAGCGCAATCGCCTGTGGACGGCGTTTCGCAGCCGCCAGTGAACAATGACGACAACCAGGAGCCCAACCGTGGAACACGCCCAGAACAACGACCAGGCCATGACCCGTGACAGCCTCTACGGCACCGTCGCGGAAAGCACCTACGCCGGTATCACCAGTTTTTCCCGGCGCCGCTATAGCCGCGACCTGCGCGGGGTCGATGTGGTGGTGAGCGGTGTCCCCTTCGACACCGCCACCAGCAACCGCCCCGGGGCGCGTTTCGGGCCGCGGGCGATCCGTGCCGCCTCGGTACAGCAGGCCTGGGAGCGGCACTGGCCCTGGGCGTTCGACCCGTTCGACCACCTGGCGGTGATCGACTATGGCGACTGCGCCTTCGACAGTGGCAGGCCCGAGTCGGTACCCGACAGCATCGAGGCGCATGCCTCGCGTATCCTGGAGGCCGGTTGCGCCATGCTCACCTTCGGTGGCGACCACTTCATCAGCTACCCGCTGCTCAAGGCCCATGCCAGGCGCCACGGGCCGCTGGCACTGATCCACTTCGATGCGCACAGTGACACCTGGCCGGACGAGGAGGACAAGCGCATCGACCACGGCACCATGTTCTGGCACGCCGCCCGCGAGGGGCTGGTGGACCCGGCCAGTTCGGTGCAGATCGGCCTGCGTACCACCAACGACGACAGCCAGGGTTTCGCCATCCTCGACGCTCGCCAGGTCCATCGTCAGGGTACCGAGGCGGTGGTCGCGGCGATTCGCCAGCGGGTTGGCGAGCGGCCGGTGTACCTGACCTTCGATATCGACTGCCTGGACCCAGCCTATGCGCCAGGCACCGGCACGCCGGTCTGCGGTGGCCTGAGCACCGTGCAGGCGCTGGAGATCCTGGGGGGCCTGCGGGGCATCAACCTGGTGGGCATGGACCTGGTGGAAGTGGCGCCGGCCTACGACCACGCCGACATCACCGCCCTGGCCGGGGCGACGCTGGCCATGGAGATGCTGTGCCTGTATGCGGCTCGGCACAAGGTAGATAGCGACGAGTGAGCCCCCAGGGCCTAATCGCAGGCAAGCCCGTTCCCACAGCCTCAAGTTCGGCGCTATTTCTGTGGGGGCGGCCTTGTGTCGCGAATGGAGCGTGAAGCGACCTCTCGGGCCCATACTGAAACATCACGAATCATCTCTATCCGCATTCGCACTTTTGCCGCGAACCTGTAGCGCCTTAGGCTATCCAACGCTTGAGCGCGCTTTTTCGTACAGGGGGTGAAGCATGAATCCCACATTACCGTGCCTGGCCATCGGCCTGTTGCTGAGCCTGCCGCTGCCGGCTGCGCCACTCCCGCAACCGCTGTTCCTCGCCGCTGACAGGAACAACCCGTACAACAGCCCGATCCAGCGCGCCAACCCCAACAGCCGCCAGGGCAGCGTACCGGCTACGCCACCGGTGCGTGGGCCATCGACCCAGCCCAACCCCCGCCCGCCGACCCTGGACAACCGCGGCATCGGCAATGGCGAGAACCTGCGCCGCGAACAGCAGACCCCCAACCTGGAACCCACCCGGCCACCGCGCGACAGCCAACGCGCGCCGTAAGCCCCACCGGAAGGAGCCCCCGCATGACGCCACGCACCTGGTTGACCACCCTGGCCGTCGCCGCCCTGATGCCCCTGCTGGCCCAGGCCGCTGCCGAACAGCAGTTTCCCAGCGAGGAGGGGCAGTTGACCGTCAGCACCGTCGCCGACGGCCTGCGCAACCCCTGGGCACTGGCCTTTCTCCCCGATGGCCAGCACATGCTGGTCACCGAACGCCAGGGCAACCTGCGGGTCGTCAGCCGCGAGGGCAAGGTCGGCCCGCCCCTCGCGGGTGTGCCCAAGGTCTGGGCCGTAGGGCAGGGTGGCTTGCTCGACGTGGTGCTGTCGCCGGAATTCGCCCAGGACCGCACCGTCTACCTGTCCTACGCCGAGGAAGGCGCCGATGGCAAGGCTGGCACCGCAGTTGGCCGCGGCCAGTTGTCCCAGGACCTGGCGCGTCTGGAGAACTTCACGGTGATCTTCCGCCAGCAGCCCAAGCTGTCCGACGGCAATCATTTCGGTTCGCGCCTGGTGTTCGACCGCGACGGCTACCTGTTCATCGCCCTGGGCGAAAACAACCAGCGCCCGACCGCCCAGGACCTGGACAAGCTGCAGGGCAAGGTCGTACGCATCCTGCCCGACGGCGAAGTACCCAAGGACAATCCCTTCGCCGGCCAGGCCAACGTACGCTCCGAGATCTGGTCGTACGGCCACCGCAACCAGCAGGGCGCAGCGCTCAACCCCTGGACGGGCGAGCTCTGGACCCATGAGCATGGCCCGCGGGGCGGCGACGAGATCAACATTCCGCACGCGGGCAAGAACTATGGCTGGCCGATCGCCACCCACGGCATCAACTATTCGCTGCTGCCGATCCCCGAGGCCAAGGGCAAGCACGTGGAGGGCATGACGGACCCGCACCATGTCTGGGAGAAGTCGCCGGGCATCAGTGGCATGGCGTTCTACGACCGCCCGACCTTCAGGGCCTGGGACCACAACCTGTTCATTGGCGCGCTGGTGAGCCAGGAACTGATCCGGTTGCAGCTCGATGGCGACAAGATCGTTCATGAAGAACGCTTGCTGGGCGAGCTCAAGGCGCGTATCCGCGACGTGCGGGTGGGGCCGGATGGTTACTTGTACGTGCTGACCGATGCCACGGATGGGGCGCTGCTCAAGGTAGGGTTGAGGGAGGGCTGATTCGTCATTGCTGGGCCCCCGGCGATCATCCTGGCCAACGCAATGGCCGGGGCACCTGTCAGCCAGAACCCGGCGGGATGTCGTACCATGGCGCTTTTGCCCAGGGTGCAACGGCATGCCACTCGACCCCCGAACCCTCTACCAGCAGGCTCTCGATGCGCAGGGTTTCGTCCCCGATGCCGCCCAGGCCTTGGCAGTGGACGCGCTCCAGGCCTGCTTCGAGGCGTTGACCCGGGGTGAATCCACCCAGGGAGTCTACCTCTGGGGCCCGGTCGGGCGTGGCAAGACCTGGCTCATGGACCAGTTTCACCGCTGCCTGCAAGTCGCGGCGCGGCGCCAGCACTTCCACCATTTCATGGCCTGGGTCCACCAGCGGCTGTTCCAGCTCAACGGCACCGCCGACCCGTTGCAGGCGCTGGCCCGGGAACTGGCCGGGCAGATCCGCGTGCTGTGCTTCGACGAGCTGTTCGTCAGCGATATCGGCGATGCGATCATCCTGGGGCGTCTGTTCCAGGTGCTGTTCGACCAGGGCGTGGTGATCGTCGCCACCTCCAACCAACCCCCACACCAGCTGTACCGCGACGGCTTCAACCGCGAGCGCTTTCTCCCGGCGATCGCCGCCATCGAGCGGCACATGCGCGTGCTGGCCGTGGCCGGCGAGCAGGACCACCGTTTGCACCCCGGTGCGCTCCGCCAGCGCTACTGGGTCGCCGAACCCGGCCAGCCCGGTGCCCTGCAGGCGGTGTTCCAGCAACTCAGTCCGACCGATGCGGGGACCGACCAGCCCTTGCAGGTCGGCTCCCGGCAAGTCCGTGTGGTGCGACGCAGCGCGCAGGCGATCTGGTGCCGCTTCGCCGACTTGTGCGAACAACCTCTGGCGGCCATGGAGTTCATGGCCTTGTGCGACCGCTTCGCGGCGATCCTGGTGGACGGTATCCCGGCCCTGGGCGGCACGCAGCGGGCCGGGCGCATCGCCCGGGGCACCGAGGATGGTGCCCGGCGAGTCGAGGCGGGCGACCGCGAGCTGCCGACGCTGGCGCCCAAGGATGACAGCGTGCGGCGCTTCATCGCCCTGGTCGACGAATGCTACGACCGTCGGGTCGCCCTGTACCTGGAGGCCGAAGTCCCGCTCGAAGCGCTCTACACTCAAGGGTATCTGGCGTTCCCGTACCAACGGACCCTGAGCCGACTACGGGAGATGCAACTGCAACGCTTCGCCTGAAGGAGCCGACCATGGAGCCGCTGTCGCATCATCTGCTGACCCAGGCCTACAACAACGGCTGGGCCAACCACCGCCTGTACAAGGCTTGCCTGCAACTGACCCAGGACGAGTTCGTCGCCCCGCGTTGCAGCTTCTTTCCCTCGATCAAGGCCACCCTCAACCACCTGCTGACGGTAGACTGGTTCTACCTGCACGCGCTGGAGTGCGAGCAGCGCGGCGAGGCGCCGGACCCGGATGGTGAGCGCTTCTTCGAGCCCGAGCAGCCGTTCGCCACCTGCGCCGACCTGTATGCCGAGCAGGCCCAGGCCGACCATCGGCTGATCGCCTATTGCCAGCAATTGCGCGATGACCAGTTGCACCGCTACGTGAGCATCGTGCGCCCGGACCGTCTGCAGCGTGAGCCGCGCCTGCGTGTGCTGGCGCACGTGTTCGAGCACCAGATCCACCACCGTGGGCAGGTGCATGCGATGCTCAGCGACACGTCGGTCCGCCCGCCGCAGCTGGATGAGTTCTTCCTGGAAGAGGAAGCCGACCTGCGGGCGGATGATTTCGCCGAACTGGGCTGGAGCGAGGCGCTGGTCTGGAAGTGATGGCGAGGGGCCAATGCCCCTCAGTCATGCGACATTGGGGCTGCGTTGCAGCCCATCGCCTGTATGTTCCCGCACCACACGCCTACCGCTGCAACCAGCCGATCAGCGCCTGGTGGAAACGCTCGGGTTCCTCGATCTGCGGTGCATGCCCCAGGCCTTCGAAGGTCACCAGCTGGCCTTGGGGAATCAGCCCGGCGACCCGCGGCCCCAGTTCCTTGTACCTGCCCAGGCGCGCCTTGACCTCGGGCGGGGCGATGTCGCTGCCGATGGCCGTGGTGTCCTGGTCGCCGATCAGCAGCAGGGTCGGCATCTGCAGGTCCTTGAACTCGTGGTACACCGGCTGGGTGAAGATCATGTCGTAGATCAGTGCCGAGTTCCACGCCACGGCTTCATGCCCCGGGCCCTTGTTCAGGCCCACCAGCATCTGCACCCAGCGCTCGTACTCTGGCTTCCAGCGCCCGGCGTAGTAGGTGTTGCGCTCGTAGTTGCGGACACCTTCGGCATTGAGCTGCAACTCGCGTTCGTACCACTGATCGACAGTGCGGTAGGGCACGCCCAGGGCCTTCCAGTCCTCCAGGCCGATGGGGTTGACCAGGGCCAGGCGCTCGACCTGTTGCGGGTACATCAGGGCGTAGCGGGTGGCGAGCATGCCGCCGGTGGAATGCCCGAGGACGATGGCCTGCTTCACCCCCAGGTGTTCGAGCAGTGCATGGGTATTGTGCGCGCCAACTGCTGGAAGCTGTACTGGTAGTGCGCAGGCTTGCTGGCGCTGCAGAAGCCCACCTGGTCCGCGGCGATGACCCGGTAGCCGGCCTGGCTCAGGGCATCGATGGTGGTTTCCCAGGTGGCGGCGCAGAAGTTCTTGCCGTGCATCAGCACCACGCTGCGGCCATTGGCCTTGCCCTTGGCCGGCACGTCCATGTAGCCCATCTGCAGGGGCTGGCCCTGGGACCTGAAGTCGAAATGCTCGAGCGGGTGAGGGTAGGCGAAGCCTTCGAGCTGCTTACCATAGGTGGGCGATTCGGCGGCGATGGCCGTGCTGCCAACGAGGCAGGCCAAGGCCAGGGCGGTTGCGCGCAGCATGGGGGCACTCCGTGTAGGGCCATGTAGGAATAGGCGACTGTAGCAGTCTTGACCATCAGAAACAGCCAAGGTGTCACTGGCCTTGCAGCCAGCCCAGGGTGACCATGGCCAGTACCAGGTAACGCCCACCCTTGGCCAGGGTGACCAGCAGCACGAAGCGCCAGAAGGGTTCGCGCATGATCCCGGCGATCAGGGTCAGCGGATCGCCGATCACCGGCATCCAGCTCAACAGCAGCGACCACTGGCCCCAGCGCTGGTAACGCTGCTGCGCACGCTCCAGCTGAGTGGCGCTGAAGGGGAACCAACGACGGTCACGCAGGTGCTCGATGGCCCTGCCCAGCATCCAGTTGACGATCGAGCCCAGCACGTTGCCCAAGGTGGCGACCAGCAGCAGGGTGGCCAGGGCCTCGGGCTGGCGCAGCAACAGCCCCACCAGCACCGCCTCGGATTGCAGTGGCAGCAGGGTGGCGGCGCCGAAGGCGCTGAGAAACAGCGCCCAGAGGCTGAGCATCAATAGGTGGCCACCACTTCGTCCTTGCCGTCGTGGGTCAGGCCGATGACCTGGTAGGGATCCTTGTGGTCACCCATCTCCATGCCCGGCGAGCCCATGGGCATGCCCGGCACGGCGAGGCCCTTGAGGTCGTCGCGGCGGGCCAGCAAGCGCACCTGTTCGGCCGGCACGTGGCCCTCGATGAACTTGCCGTCGATCACGCCGGTGTGGCAGGAGGCCAGGCGTGGCGCGACGCCCAGGCGCTGCTTGACCGCGCTCATGTTCGGCTCGACATGGTCGTTGACGGTGAAGCCGTTGTCGCGCAGGTGGCTGATCCACAGCTTGCAGCAACCGCAGTTGGGGTCGCGGTAGACGTCGATGGTCTCGGCGGCCTGGGCCAGGCCGGTAAAGGCCAGCAGGCCGAGGGTGACCAGGTGTTTGCGCAGCATGATGGTGAAACTCCTTTGGAAAAGCGGGCGCTCAGGCGGATCAGGCCACTGTATCCTCGCTGTCAGCGCCTGTCAGCCAGGTGACGTGGACATGACAAGTCTGTCAGGCAGCCGTGTCGTCGCCTTCCAGGTCGCGTATCAGCAGGCCGTAGTCCAGCGGCACCTGCTCGGGGATCGGCAGGTAGACCACATGACCATCGCCAGGTGCCACCTGGATCGCCTGCTGCTGGCGACCGTGCAGGCGATGCAGGTCGAAGTGGTAGTTGCCCCGCGGGGTCATCAGCTCCAGGTGGTCGCCCACGGCGAAGCGGTTCTTCACCTGGACTTCCGCCAGGCCTTCCACCCGCCGGCCGGTCAGTTCGCCGACGAACTGCTGGCGCTCGGACACCGAGTTGCCGCGCTGGTAGTTCTGGTACTCGTCGTGCACGTGGCGCCGCAGGAAGCCTTCGGTGTAGCCGCGCTGGGCCAGGGACTCGAGGTTGTCCATCAGGCTACGGTCGAACGGGCGCCCCGCCACGGCGTCGTCGATCGCCTGGCGGTAGGCCTGCACGGCACGGGCGCAATAGAAGTGCGACTTGGTCCGGCCTTCGATCTTCAACGAGTGCACGCCCATGTGGGTCAGGCGCTCCACATGCTGGATGGCGCGCAGGTCCTTGGCGTTCATGATGTAGGTGCCGTGCTCGTCCTCGAAGGCAGGCATCGCCTCGCCAGGACGGTTGCCCTCCTGGAGCAGGAACACCTGGTCGGTCGGGGCACCGATACCCAGGGTCGGTTCGACCTCGCGGACGATGTCCCCGGTGATGTCCTGCGTGGCCTCGGTGGCCTGGTATTTCCAGCGGCAGGCATTGGTGCAGGTGCCCTGGTTGGCGTCGCGGCGGTTCAGGTAGCCAGACAGCAGACAGCGCCCGGAATAGGCCATGCACAGGGCGCCATGGACGAACACTTCCAGTTCCATGTCCGGAACCTGCTGGCGGATCTCTTCGATTTCCTCCAGCGACAGCTCGCGCGACAGGATCACCCGGCCCAGGCCCAGGCGCTTCCAGAACTCGACACTGGCCCAGTTCACCGTGTTGGCCTGCACCGACAGGTGGATGGGCATCTGCGGGAAGTGCTCGCGCACCAGCATGATCAGCCCGGGGTCGGACATGATCAGCGCGTCCGGCTCCATCTCGACCACCGGTGTCAAGTCCTTGAGGAAGGTCTTGAGCTTGGCGTTGTGCGGGGCGATGTTCACCACCACGTAGAAGCGCTTGCCCAGGGTATGGGCCTCCTGGATGCCCAGGGCCAGGTTGGCGTGGTCGAACTCATTGTTGCGCACCCGCAGGCTGTAGCGCGGCTGGCCGGCGTAGACCGCGTCGGCCCCATAGGCGAAGGCGTAGCGCAGGGTCTTGAGGGTGCCGGCGGGAGCCAGCAGTTCGGGCTTGGCGAGTGAGGTCATGTGCGCACCGGGGCAAAAGGCGCGGATGCTAAGGCCAGCGCCGCGTTGCGGCATTGACCTGGATCAAGCGGCCGGCGATGGCACTTTTGCCGATGCCCTGCGCACTAATGTCCAGGACAGTCGAGGAACCTCCATGAACCCTACCGCTTTGCAGAACAAGGCCCTGGCCGTGCTCCTGACGCTGGTGAGCGTCGCTTTCGCGTGGATCCTGCTGCCGTACTACGGGGCGATCTTCTGGGCGGTGATCCTCGGCATCCTGTTCGCGCCGTTGCAACGTAGCCTGCTGGTGCGTGTCGGCCGGCGACGCAACCTGGCCGCCGCCATCAGCCTGCTGATCTGCCTGCTGATCGCCATCCTGCCGGTGATCGTCATCAGCACCTTGCTGGTGCAGGAAGGCGCCGCGCTCTACCAACGCATCGAAAGCGGGCAACTGGACATCGCCGGCTACCTCGAACGGGGCAAGGACATGCTCCCGGCCTTCGCCCAGAACGGCCTGGACCACATGGGCCTGGGCAACCTGGACGGCCTGCGCGACAAGATCAGCAAGTGGGCGACCCAGGGCAGCCAGTTCCTCGCCAGCCAGGCCTTCAGCTTCGGCCAGGGGACCTTCGACTTCCTGGTGAGCTTCGGCATCATGCTCTACCTGCTGTTCTTCTTCCTGCGCGAAGGCGCGGACCTGGCGCGCAGGGTCCGTCTGGCCGTCCCCCTGCCGGAGCAGCAGAAGCGCCGCCTGCAACTGAAATTCAACCGGGTGGTGCGCGCCACGGTGAAGGGCAACCTGCTGGTGGCCATCACCCAGGGCGCCTTGGGCGGCTTCATCTTCTGGGTGCTGGGCATCCCCAGCGCGCTGGTCTGGGCCGTGCTGATGGCGTTCCTGTCATTGCTGCCGGCGGTGGGGGCGGGGATCGTCTGGGCGCCGGTGGCGCTGTACTTCCTGCTCACCGGAGCGATCTGGCAGGGCGTGGTGCTGACCGCCTTCGGCGTGCTGGTGATCGGCCTGGTGGACAATCTGCTGCGGCCGATCCTGGTGGGCAAGGACACCCGGATGCCCGACTACCTGATCCTGGTCTCCACCCTCGGCGGCCTGGCGGTGTTCGGGCTCAACGGCTTCGTCATCGGTCCGCTGATCGCCGCGTTGTTCATCTCCAGCTGGGCGATCTTCGCCGATACGAAGCCGCAGGTGCAGTTGCCTTCTTGAGCGCTGCGAAGCGACCCCAGGATCGGCCTAGCGGAAGCTGTACGAGACCCCTGCATACACCCCGAACCC
The DNA here is from genome assembly GCF_040984075.1 of Pseudomonas sp. I2. Lineage (NCBI taxonomy): Bacteria > Pseudomonadati > Pseudomonadota > Gammaproteobacteria > Pseudomonadales > Pseudomonadaceae > Pseudomonas > Pseudomonas sp. I2. The sequence continues at coordinate 212,772 of NZ_JBCGFQ010000001.1, read as the reverse complement.
TTCCCCCGGCGTCGAGCGAGCAATGTCCCGTCCGCCATCGTCGTACCCCGGCGTCACCGTCGCTGCATACCGCTTGTTGGTCAGGTTGCGCAGGTCCAGCCAGGTCTGCCAGTCCTGCTTCGGCGAGTTCCAGCCCAGGCGCGCACCGAGCAGGGCATAGGCGTCGGCAGGGTAGCTGTTGGCATAGTCGACCTGGACCTTCGAGGCCATCTGGGTATTGAGCCCGGCGTAGAAACCACTCGGCCAGTCGTAGCGCAGCTCGGCCTGGTAGTAGTGCATGGGAATGCCGGGCAGGCGGTTGTCGCCGAACGTGTCGTCGTCGCGGTAGTGGAAATCGCTGAAGGTGTAGGCCTGGCGCAAGGCCAGCCTTCCCGTGCCGGGGCGTTCCCAGAGCGTGCTGTCCAGGCTGGCCTCGACACCCTGGTGCACGGTGGCGCTGGCGTTGAACTCGGCCGCTGGGGTGCCGGGCACGATCTCCACCGCCAGCAGTTCATGGCGCACTTGCGAGTAGTACCAGGCCAGCTCCCAGCGGCCGAAGGCGGCATCGCCCCGGCCGCCCAGCTCCAGCGTGGTGGCGGTCTGGTTCTGCATTTCGATGGGCTGGATCTGCCCACCGCTCACGGCGGGCGCACTCCAGATCAGCGACCACGGATGTGGCGGCTCCACCGAACGGCTCAGGTTGCCATAGACCTGCACGTTCGGGGTGACGTCGTAGCGTAGCCCCAGGCGCGGTGCGTAGTCCCAGTCATGCTGGCTGACCTTGCCGCCTGCGGTAGGGTAGGTGACATCGCTTTCACGGCGGGTATAGATCATCGCCAGGCCTGTGGTCAGCCACAGGTTGGGAACCAGCTCCAGGTCATTGCCCACGTGCAGCACCGTGTCCGAGCCTTGGTAGCTGAAGTCGCGGGTGCGCTCACCGATGACGTCACGATTGCGCGCGAACTGCGAGGCACCGCTGTTGGGCAGGTGCTTGGTGGTGCGCCAACCGACGGTGGTCTTGCTCTCGTGGCCCCACAAGGTGTCGCGGCGCAAATAGTTCAGTGTCCCACTGACATCGGTATAGGCGACCTTCAGCCGCATCGGGCCTTCGCGCAGGTCCATCGGGTAGTCGTGATAGACCAGCCCGGTTTCCAGGCGAGCATCGTCGTCCAGGTAGAAGGTGGTCTTGTTGCCCACCCAGGTGCTGCCCGGTTGCGGGCGGCTGTCGTCGCGGGCCAGGTAGGCTGGGTTGGCATCGCGGGGGTGATGTTTGATCTGCTGCTTGGTCAGGCGCCCGGCCAGTTCGTTCTCGGTTTCCCGGTAGCGCAGGTAGAAGCGCGTCTCGAGGTTCGGATTGAACCGGTAGCCGACGTTGGCGGCGATGCCTTTGGCGCTGCCGCTGCTGTGCTCTTGGTAGCCGTCGTATTCCGCGTCGGTCAGGGCCACGTAGTAGTCGAGGTCGCCCAGCACCTGGCCGGAGCTGATGTGCCGGTGCTGGTAGCCCCGGCTGCCGACTTCATAGCGCAGTTGCAGCGGCGCGGCATCGTAGCCGGTATGGGTCACGTAGTTGATCGCGCCACCCAGGGCCAGGGCGCCCTGGTCGAAACCATTGGCGCCGCGCAGCACTTCGGCACGGCTGAGCCACAGCGGCTCGAACAGCTCGTAGGGCGTGCCACCAGGACCGGTCAGGGGCAGGCCGTCGAACATCGTGTAGACCCCGGAGCCGTGGGCGCCGGGAGCGCGATTGATGCCCGAGCCGCGGATCGACAGCTTGATGCCGTCGTTGCCTGCCGACTGGGCGAACACCCCGGGCTGGTAGGCCAGCACGTCCTGGTTGCTGGCGACGCGGCCCTGGCCTACCTGCTGCATGTCGACCAGATTGCTCGCCCCCGGCACCTCGTGCAGGCGTTGCGCCGCGGCCTCCAGCTCGCCCTGTCGCTGGTCTTCGATCAGTACCTGGCCGAGTTCCACCGGCGCCGCAGCCATTGTCGGTGTGGCGGCGCTGCTGACCAACAGGCCGAAAGCACAAGTGACAGGTGAAACGGGGCGCATCGTACGACTCCAGGTAGAAGGGGCGGCAGGCAATGGAGGTCAGACGCGCGAAAGGCCGCTCAGAGCACGTCCGGCAGCCGGGTGAAGATCCGGGGGCCGCAGGTATGACGTTTTTGTAGCGCGCCGCTTTACAAGGTGCGCTGCTGGAGCGGGGCCGCAGCGGCTTCGTAAGGTGCATGCACATCAACTGTGAACGGCCCTGCGGGCCCGTTTCGACTGTGCAAAGAGAGCGTTCCCATGCATTCCACAATCCCCTGCAAACCTGACCCCGATCACGAGCCACCCGTCCCGCTTACCCGCCGGGAAAGCCAGGTACTGCTCTGGTGTGCCTATGGCAAGACATCCTGGGAAATCGGCCAGATCCTCGGCTGCAAGGAGTCGACCGTGAACTTCCATATCGGCAACGTGCTGCGCAAGTTCGCGGTGAATACGCGCATCGCCGCGGTGATCAAGGCGATCCGCTACGGCATGTTGCAGGACCAGTGATGGGGGCCATCCTGATGAACTGTGTTTCACACTCCCCGATGCACGATGAGCCGACGCTGCCCGGGCGGCGCTACCTGGCGTGCCACGACCCTTTCTGGCCACGTATCGAGTTGCAGGCGCTGCGCCAACGGCTGCAACTGCCAGGGCATGTCAGCGATACGCAACTGGAGCTCGCCGCGTGGGAGGGGGTCGATATCGCTGCCCGGGAGTTCGCCACCTGGCGGCGCTGCTTGCGCGAGCGCGGCTACCGGCGCCTTGCCGACGTCTCGGGGCATGCCCATGGCCGGGCACTGTCGATCTGCTACCTGCGCCTGGTGGAAGCCGCTACCCGACGTGCACTGGTCCGCCATGCCAGGCCGGCGATCAACAGCAGGCAGTGTGAGGTGCCGTATGCATGAGGTCGTGGAGGCTGCCGCGTTGGCTTGGCGGCAGAGCCAGGTCAGTGGCGAGGCACTGGGGTTCGACAGCCAGGCCGTGTTCGGCGCACTGCTTGGCGCCTGGCTGGTCAGCAGCTCACGGCGCAGGCTCAAGGCCTGGGTCGTGATCGGCTCGCGCAGGCCATTGAAGGTATGGCAGCGGATGGTGACGCTGCTCTTGTCTGCGGGCGTGGGCTATCTCTTCACGCCGCTGATGCTGTCGCTGGTGCCTTTTTTATCCAGCGGCGTCGCGGCCTTCGTCGCGGCGGTGGTGGTGATCCCGATCAGCATCAAGGTCATGTTCTGGCTGGATGCGGCCGATCTCAAGGACATCGTCCAGCGCTGGCGACGGGGAGGGTAGCCCTATCGTCCGGCCAGGCGGTTGCTCAGCTCGTCCACACGTTGCTCCAATTGGTAGAGGCGCAACTTGTCCTCGACGTTGGCGCGGATGGCCTGCAGGTCGCCGGGCGACAGGCCCTGCAACTGCCTCATCAGGTCCGGCTCCCAGCCTGGCGCTGTGGTGGCATCCGAGGGGGCGGCTGGCGTGCGGGCCTGGGCACCTTCGCCCAGCAACAGCCAGTCGAGGGAAAGCCCGTGTGCCAGCGCCAGGTCTATGCATAACGCATAGGGAATGCGCTCGCGTACTTTCCAACTGCTCAATGTCTGCGGGCTCACGTCGAGGGCCTTGGCAAGCTCTGCGTCGGTGCTGGACCCCGTCATGAGCTTCAAGCGGCCCAGGATTGCAGGAAGGCATTTATTACTCATTATGAATATCCGTAGCGAGCCCTGATAAGATGCGTAGGAAATGAATACTCGATTTGAATATATTGGCAGGATCCCACTCAGCTTCGAATGGTACGCAATATGATAGCGACGAAAAATCCCACATTTGCATGGGCGCATGCCTACGAGAATTGCAGAATTGGCCTACAAGAGTCGGCCTGGGTAATGGACGTACGGGAGCGGGACTGCTCGACATCACCAGGCAGCCTCATGGCGTCCCGGATGTCCGGCAGGAGGTCGATGTGAGTAGCTACAAGCTGGTCTGCCCTCATTGCAACAGCCGAATGCACATTCGAACCAGCGAAGGGCGGCACGTCTTTCTCAGGGTCGCCTACCTGCAATGCATCAACGAAGCCTGTGGCTGGTCGGTACGTGCCCAGTTCGAGATGACCCATGAGCTATCCCCCAGCGGCATGCCGAACCCCGATGTGCACCTGCCCAGCGCCTATGGCGAACTGCGACGTGCCGCCCGTAATCCAGGCAGGGCAGGCAAGCCGAGCCGTGAGAGTGCCGAGACACCTGGCACGGTATGACATGCCTTTGTGGCCAGCCCATAAAAAAACACCCCGCATGAGCGGGGTGTCTTGTTTCTGCCAGGCGATCAGCCGACCAGTTGCAAGCCGGCTTGTTGCACCAGTTCCAGCAGTGGCTGCGGATACACGCCGAGGACGAAGGCGAGGATGGCGATGGCCAGCAGCATGACGCCGCCGGTGCGCTGTTCCCACTTCAGCGGGGCGTCGTGGCGACGCAGGTTCGGCTCGACCAGGTACAGGGTGACCATGACGCGCAGGTAGTAGTACACGCCGATGGCGCTACCGATCACCAGGGCGCCGACCAGCCACCACAGGTGCGACTCGACGCCGGTAGCGATGATGTAGAACTTGCCGATGAAGCCCGCGGTCAGCGGGATACCGGCCAGCGACAGCATCATCACGGTGAGCACCGCGGTCAGGTACGGACGGCGCCAGAACAGGCCACGGTACTCGTACAGGGCGTCGGCGTCACGGCCGCCGTAAGGCGAGGACATCAGGGTGATCACGCCGAAGGCGCCCAGGCTGGTGATCACGTAGGTGACCAGGTACACGCCGATGGCTTCGGTGGCCAGGCCCTTGCTCGCCACCAGGGCGATCACCAGGTAGCCGAAGTGGGCGATGGACGAGTAACCGAGCAGACGCTTGAGGTTGCTCTGGGTCAGCGCCAGCAGGTTGCCGATCAGGATCGAGGCGACCGCGATCACTGCCAGGACGGTGCTCAGCACGCCGCTGCTGGCAGCAGGGGAGAGCATGAACAGGCGTACCACCACGGCGAACACCGCGACCTTGCTGGCCGTGGCCAGGAACGCGGCGACCGGTGCCGGGGCGCCTTCGTAGACGTCCGGGGTCCACAGGTGGAAGGGCACCAGCGACAGCTTGAATGCCAGGCCGACCAGCATCATGCCCAGGCCCAGTTGGGCCAGCAGGCTCGGCATGCCGGTGCTGGCCAGGGCCTTGCCGATGCCGTCGAAGGTCAGGCTGCCGGCGTCGGCGTACAGCAGGGCCATGCCGAACAGCAGGAAGGCCGAACCCGCCGCCGAGAGCACCATGTACTTGATGCCGGCTTCCAGCGAGCGCTTGTTGAAGAAGGCATACGCCACCAGGCCGTAGACTGGGACTGACAGCAGCTCGAGGCCGATGAACAGGCCAGCCAGGTGGTTGGCGCTGACCAGCACCAGGCCACCCAGGGCAGACATCAGCAGCAGCAGGTACAGCTCTTCGCGGTTGCCTGGGTAGCCCTTTGAGCCCTCGCCCAGGTAGGCGTGGGCGAGGGTGACGCAGGCCAGCGTGGCCACCAGGACCAGCGCCATGTACAGGCAGGCGAACTTGTCGAAGGTGACCAGCGAGGTGACCGCCAGCGGCGCGACCTTCAACGCCGGGAGGATCGACAGCAGGGCCAGGTTCAGGCCCACGGTGGACAGCAGGAAGGTCTGCGAGTGGTTACGGCGCCAGGCGATGGCCAGCATCACCACCACCGTGGTGATGGTGGTGATCAGTATCGGCGCCAATGCGATGAAGTGTTGAGTGGTGAATTCCATAGCGCTCTTACCGGGCCGAAGCGAGTTGAGTGAAAGCGGAACCGAGCCACTGCTGCACACCGCTCATGGTGGCGGCAGAGGTATCCAGGAACGGCTGCGGGTACACGCCCAGCAGGACCAGCAGCACCGCCAGGCCCAGGACCATGACCAGTTCGCGGCCATCCATGCCGGCCAGCACGGCGTCGGTCTTGGCCGGGCCGAAGTAGGCTCGGTGGATCATGATCAGCGAGTACACGGAGCCGAAGACCAAGCCAGTGGTGGCGATCACGGCAATCCATGGCACGCTGGCGAAGCTGCCGATCAGGATCAGGAATTCGCCGACGAAGTTACCGGTGCCCGGCAGGCCCAGCGAGGCGGCGGCGAAGAACAGGCTGATCGCCGGCAGGTAGGCGATGCGGTGCCACAGGCCACCCATCTGGCGCATGTCGCGGGTGTGCAGGCGTTCGTACAGCTGGCCGGCGAGGATGAACAGCGCGGCGGCCGACAGGCCGTGGGCCAGCATCTGGATCACCGCGCCCTGCAGGGCCTGCTGGCTGCCGGAGTAGATGCCGATCAGCACGAAGCCCATGTGCGAGACGCTGGAGAAGGCGACCAGGCGCTTGATGTCGGTTTGCGCGAAGGCCAGGAAGGCACCGTAGAAGATACCGATCAGGCCCAGGGCCATGGCCACCGGCGCGAACTCGGCCGAGGCATTCGGGAACAGCGGCAGGGCGAAGCGCAGCAGGCCATAGGCCGCGGTCTTCAGCAGGATGCCCGCCAGGTCCACGGAGCCTGCGGTCGGCGCCTGGGCGTGGGCGTCAGGCAGCCAGGAGTGGAACGGCACCACCGGCAGCTTCACCGCGAAGGCGATGAAGAAGCCCAGCATCAGCAGGAACTCGGTGCCGGCCGGCATCTGCGCCTTGAGCAGGTCGCTGTAGTTGAAGGTGATGACGCCGGTGGCGTTGTAGTTGACCAGCACCAGGCCGAGGATCGCCACCAGCATGATCAGGCCGCTGGCCTGGGTGAAGATGAAGAACTTGGTCGCGGCGTAGATCCGGGTCTTCTTGCCGTCCGCGGAGCTGTGACCCCAGAGCGCGATGAGGAAGTACATCGGCACCAGCATCATTTCCCAGAAGAAGAAGAACAGGAACAGGTCCAGGGCCAGGAACACACCGACCACGCCACCGAGGATCCACATCAGGTTGAGGTGGAAGAAGCCGACATGGCGCTGGATCTCTTTCCAGGAGCACAGCACCGACAGTACGCCGAGCAGGCCGGTCAGCAGGATCATCAGCAGCGACAGGCCATCGAGGGCCAGGTGGATGCTGATGCCGAAGCGCTGGATCCACTGCAGCTTGTATTCCAGGGTCCAGGCCGGTTCCGCGCCCGGAGCCGGGGCCAGGGTGTAGTCGCCGTTGCCCCACAGCCACAGGCCGATACCGAGCAACAGGGACATGGTCAGCAGCGCGATCCAGCGAGGCAGGGTGGTGCCGAAGCGCTCACCCAGCCAGCACAGGAGGCCGCCGATGAAGGGGATCAGGATCAGCCAAGGCAGAATCATGACGGGTTCGTTTCCTTTCGCAAAGTCGCAAGGTTCATAGTCATACCGCAGCCATCAGCACGGCACCGAGCACGAGCACGGCACCCACGGCGATCGAGGCGGTGTACCAGCGCAGCTGGCCGGTCTCGGTCTTGCTCATGGCGATGTGACCGCCGCGTGCCATCCGAGGAATCAGGCCGATGCTGCGGTCAACCGGATCCTTGCGCAGGATGTGGCTGATCAGCAGGTAGGGTTTGACGAACAGCTTGTCGTAGATCCAGTCGAAGCCCCAGGCAGCGAACCACCAGGCCGACAGGACACGACCGATGCCGCTGCTGGCGATGGCGGTGACCAGGCGACGCTTGCCCAGGAACAGCACCGCCGCCAGCAGGATACCGGCGATGGCGATGGCGCCCGAGGCGATCTCCAGGCTGTGCTTGGCTTCGCCGCCGGCATGGCCGACGCTCTCAGGCAGCACGCCGGCCAGCGGCGGATGGATCCAGGCACCGATGAAGGTCGACAGCACGATCAGCACGCCCAGCGGCAGCCAGTGGGCGATGCCGTGGCCAGCGTGGGCTTCGGTCTTGGCTTCGCCGTGGAAGGCGATGAAGATCAGCCGGAAGGTGTACAGCGAGGTCATGAACGCACCGACCAAGCCGGCGTACAACAGGCCGGTGTGGCCGCTGGCGAAGGCTTCCCAGAGGATCTCGTCCTTGGAGTAGAAGCCGACGGTCAGGATCGGCAGGGCCGCCAGGGCGGCGCCACCGACCACGAAGCTGGCGTAGGCCAGCGGCAGTTTCTTCCACAGGCCGCCCATCTTGAAGATGTTCTGCTCGTGGTGGCAGGCATTGATCACCGCACCGGAGGCAAGGAACAGCAGGGCCTTGAAGAATGCGTGGGTCATCAGGTGGAAGATCGCCGCGTCCCAGGCACCCACGCCGAGCGCCAGGAACATGTAGCCGATCTGGCTCATGGTCGAGTAGGCGAGGATACGCTTGATGTCGGTTTGTACCAGGGCGGCGAAGCCGGCCAGGACCAGGGTCACGCCACCGACGATGCCGACCAGGTGCAGGATGTCCGGCGCCAGGGCGAACAGGCCGTGGGTACGGGCGATCAGGTAGACGCCCGCGGTCACCATGGTCGCGGCGTGGATCAGCGCCGAGACCGGGGTCGGGCCGGCCATCGCGTCGGCGAGCCAGGTCTGCAGCGGCAGCTGGGCCGACTTGCCGACCGCACCGCCGAGCAGCATCAGGGTCGCCAGGACCATCCAGGTGTCGCCAGCCTGGAACTTCTGCGGTGCCAGCACCAGCAGCTCCTGGACGTTCAGCGTACCCAGCTGGACGAACAGGATGAACAGGCCGATGGCCATGAACACGTCGCCGACACGGGTGACGATGAAGGCCTTCAGGGCTGCGTTGCCGTTGTTGCGGTTGCTGTAGTAGAAACCGATCAACAGGTACGAGCACAGGCCCACGCCTTCCCAACCGAAGTAGATGAACAGCAGGTTGTCGCCCAGCACCAGGAACAGCATGCTGGCGATGAACAGGTTGGTGTAGGCGAAGAACCGCGAATAGCCGGCTTCACCGCGCATGTACCAAGAGGCGAACAGGTGGATCAGGAAGCCGACGCCGGTGACCACGCCGAGCATGGTGACCGACAGGCCGTCCAGGTACAGGGTGAAGTTCGGCGCGAAGCCGTCCACCGACATCCACTGCCACAGCAGCTGGCTGTACGCGCCACCTTCAGGCGGTGCGACGTTGAACTGCCAGATCACGTAGGCGGCCACCGCGGCCGAGAGGCCGACGGAGCCGACGCCGATCAGCGCGGACAGGTTCTCCGAGAACCGACCGCGGGAGAACGACAGCAGCAGGAAGCCGATCAGGGGAAAGACGAAAGTCAGGAAGAGAAGGTTCATCCGCGCATCTCACTGGCAGCATCGATGTCGAGAGTGTGGAAGCGGCGATACAGCTGCAGCAGGATCGCCAGGCCAATGCTGGCCTCGGCCGCCGCCAGGCTGATCACCAGGATGAACATCACCTGTCCATCCGGTTGCACCCAGCGGCTGCCGGCGACGATGAACGCCAGGGCAGAGGCGTTCATCATGACTTCCAGGCTCATGAGTACGAAGAGAATGTTGCGCCGGACCATCAGGCCGACCAGACCGAGGCAGAACAGGATGCCGGCGACTGCCAGACCGTGCTCGAGAGGGATAGCAGGCATGATTTACTCCTTCGCCTCGTTGCGGCCCAGGTGGAAGGCCGTGACGGCTGCGGCGAGCAGCAGCATCGAGGCCAGTTCGACCACCAGCAGGTAAGGACCGAACAGGCTGATGCCGACGGTCTTGGCGTCCACGGTGGTACCGCTGATGGCCGCGCCGCTCGGCTCGGCGAACAGCACGTAGAGCAGCTCCAGCAGCAGCAGGGCGGCCAGGAATACCGGCCCGGCCCAGATGCCTGGCTTGAGCCAGCCGCGTTCCTGGGCGACCGAGGCCGGCCCGAGGTTGAGCATCATCACCACGAAGACGAACAGCACCATGATGGCGCCAGCGTAGGCGATCACTTCCAGGGCGCCGGCGAACGGTGCACCCAGGGAGAAGAAGATCATCGCCACGGAGATCAGGGAAATGATCAGGTAGAGCAGGGCGTGCACGGGGTTGGTGCCGGTCACCACCCGAAGGGTGGAGACCACGGCGATCCCGGATGCGAAGTAGAAAGCGAATTCCATCTTTCTGTCCTTATGGGAGCAAGCTCTTCACGTTGATCGGCTCGGCTTCGTTCTGCGCGGCGCCTTTCGGCTTGCCGGCGATGGCCATGCCCGCAACACGGTAGAAGTTGTAGTCAGGGTTCTTGCCGGGGCCGGAGATCAGGAGGTCTTCCTTCTCGTACACCAGGTCCTGACGCTTGAACTCGGCCATTTCGAAATCCGGGGTCAGCTGGATCGCGGTGGTCGGGCACGCTTCCTCGCACAGGCCGCAGAAGATGCAGCGCGAGAAGTTGATGCGGAAGAACTCCGGATACCAGCGGCCGTCCTCGGTCTCGGCCTTCTGCAGCGAGATGCAGCCGACCGGGCAGGCCACCGCGCAGAGGTTGCACGCCACGCAGCGCTCCTCGCCGTCGGGGTCGCGGGTCAGGACGATGCGGCCACGGTAGCGCGGCGGCAGGTACACAGGTTCTTCGGGGTACTGCAGGGTGTCGCGCTTGCGGAACCCGTGGGAAAATATCATCGCCAGGCTGCGCAGCTGGGTGCCGGTGCCCTTAACGATATCGCCGATATATTTGAACATGGGTCAAATCCTCACTGGGCCGCGACGGCTGGCGTGTTGTAGAGCACGATCGCAGCGGTCACCAGCAAATTGATCAGGGTCAGCGGCAGGCAGAACTTCCAGCTGAAGTCCATCACCTGGTCATAGCGTGGGCGCGGGATCGAGGCGCGCAGCAGGATGAACAGCATGATGAAGAACGCGGTCTTGAGCGCGAACCACAGGAACGGTACCTGTGGCAGCAGGCCGAACGGGCCGTGCCAGCCGCCGAAGAACAGGGTCACCAGCAGCGCCGAGATCAGGATGATGCCGATGTACTCGCCGACGAAGAACATGCCCCACTTCATGCCGGCATACTCGATGTGGTAGCCGTCGGCCAGTTCCTGTTCCGCTTCCGGCTGGTCGAACGGGTGACGGTGGGTCACGGCGACGCCAGCGATGAAGAAGGTGCAGAAGCCGAAGAACTGCGGAATGATGAACCACAGGTTCTGCGCCTGGTAGTCGACGATGTCGCGCATGTTGAACGAACCGGCCTGAACCACCACGCCCATCAGCGCCAGGCCCAGGAACACTTCGTACGATACGGTCTGCGCCGAGGCCCGCAGGCTGCCGAGCAGGGCGTACTTGTTGTTCGACGACCAGCCGGCGAACAGCACCGCGTAGACCGAAAGGCCGGCCATGGCGAAGAAGAACAGCAAGCCGATGTTCAGGTCGGCAACGCCCCAGGTGGGGGTGATCGGGATGATCACGAAGGCGATCAGCAGGGCGCTCATGGCCACCACGGGCGCCAGGGTGAAGATCATGCGATCGACGAAGGGCGGGTTCCAGTCTTCCTTGAAGAACATCTTCAGCATGTCGGCGGCGATCTGGAACATGCCGAACGGGCCGACGCGGTTCGGACCGTAGCGGTCCTGCCACCAGCCCAGCAGGCGGCGCTCGACGAAGCTGAGCAGCGCGCCGCAGACCACCACCGCCAGCAGGACCACGATGGCCCTGACGACGGAGAGGATCACTTCGATCACTTCGGGGGTGAACCAGCTCATTGTGCTGCCTCCTGCAGGCCTTCGACGGTTGCGCCGAAGATCGCTGGCGGAATACCGGCCAGGCCTTTCGGCAGGGCGACCAGGCCTGCGCCCAGCTGTTCATTGACACGCAGCGGCAGGCGCAGCGACTGGCCCGCCACGTTCAGGCTGAGCAGGGCGCCGTCGTTGACGCCCAGGCGGTCGGCCTCGGACTTGGCCAGGGCCACGTAGGCGGCCGGAATGCGCTCCTGCACCGGGGCGGCACGCGACGAGTTCTCCTCGCTGCCGAACAGGTGGTAGAAGGGCACGGCCTGCCAGGTGCCACGGGCCGGGTTGAAGGCGCCCGGGATGGCGGTGAACCAGTTCAGGCGATCGCCTTGAGACTCGATCAGGCGGATACCTGGGTCGCCCGCGCGCAGGTGACCACCGACCTCGTCCTGGAACTTGTTCCAGGCCTGCGGCGAGTTCCAGCCCGGCGACCAGGCGAACGGCACCTGCTGGCGCGGCTCGGCGCTGCCCGAGTAGCCTTCCATGGAGAAGGCGAAGGCGCTGTCCTTGTCTTGCGGGGTGCGTGGCTCATGCACGCTGATGTTGGCGCGCATCGCGGTACGGCCGGAGTAGCGCAACGGCTCGCGCGCCAGCTTCAGGCCCTTGATGCGGAACGCGGCGCTCGGCGCGGCATTGACGATGCCGGCCAGTTGCGGTGCGGCTTCGGCGCAGGCGCTGGTGACGTGGTCCAGCTGGGTCCAGTCGACCGGCTTGTTCAGCAGGGTGGCACGCAGGGCGTGCATCCAGCGCCAGCCTTCGTGGATCAGGATGCTGCTGTCCAGGTACTGCGGGTCGAATACCTGGAAGAAGCGCTGGGCACGGCCTTCCTGGCTGACCAGGGTGCCGTCGCCTTCGGCGAAGGAGGCAGCTGGCAGCACCAGGTGGGCGCGAGCGGTGGTGGCAGTCTTGGAGTGGTCGGCGACGATCACCACCTTGGCCGCGGCCAGGGCCGCATCGACCTTGGCGGCCGGCACCCGGGCGTACAGGTCGTTCTCCAGTACCACGATGGCGTCGGCCTTGCCGCTGATCACCGCGTCCAGCGCGGCGTCCACGGACTCGCCGCCCATCATGGCCATGCCCAGGCTGTTGGCTTCGGGCACCACCAGGCTCAGCGAACCGTTCTTCTCGCGCAGCTTCAGGGCCTTGGCGATGTTGGCGGCGGCCTCGATCAGCGCCGGGTCGGCCAGCGACGTACCGGCCACGACCAGCGGACGCTGGGCGGCGACCAGGGCATCGGCGATACGCTGGGCCAGGGCCTTGGCTTCGCTGTCCAGGCCCTCGACGGCCGGAGCGCTCGGGTCGATGGCGTGGGCCACGGCGAAGCCCAGGCGGGCGAGGTCGGCCGGGGCTGCGTGGACGCATTCCTCGGCGACGTCGTCGAGCTTGGTCTCGGCCAGGCTGGCGATGAACAGCGGGTACAGGGCGTGCTGGCCGATGTTCTTCACCGCGGCGTCGAGCCACGGCTGGACCTTCATGGCGTCGGCCATGGCCTCGGCCTTGCCCTTGGTGGCCTGGCGCACGGCCAGGGCGACACGGGCGGCGGTCTGGGTCAGGTCCTCGCCGAGGACGAACACGGCATCGTGGTCCTCGATCTCGCGCAGGGTCGGCACGGGCAGCGGGCTGTCGTTCAGCACGTTCAGGGCCAGGCGCACGCGGGCCAGCTCACCGGCCTCCATGCCCGAGTAGAAGTACTCGGCACCGACCAGCTCGCGCAGGCCGTAGTTGCTCTCCAGGCTCGCGCGCGGCGAGCCGATGCCGACGATGGTGCGGCCGCGCAGCAGGTCGGCAGCCTTGTCCAGGGCGGCGTCCAGGCCCAGCTTGGTACCGTCGGCGAGCATCGGCTGGCGCGGACGGTCCTTGCGGTTGACGTAGCCATAGCCGAAGCGGCCACGGTCGCACAGGAAGTACTGGTTGACCGAGCCGTTGAAGCGGTTCTCGATACGGCGCAGTTCGCCGTAGCGCTCGCCGGGGCTGATGTTGCAGCCGCTGGAGCAGCCGTGGCAGATGCTCGGGGCGAACTGCATGTCCCACTTGCGGTTGTAGCGCTCGGAGTGGGTCTTGTCGGTGAACACACCGGTCGGGCAGACCTCGGTCAGGTTGCCGGAGAACTCGCTCTCCAGCACGCCGTCCTCGACGCGACCGAAGTACACGTTGTCGTGGGCGCCGTAGACACCCAGGTCGGTGCCGCCGGCATAGTCCTTGTAGTAGCGCACGCAGCGGTAGCAGGCAATGCAGCGGTTCATCTCATGGGCGATGAACGGGCCGAGGTCCTGGTTCTGGTGAGTACGCTTGGTGAAACGGTAGCGGCGCTCGTTGTGGCCGGTCATTACCGTCATGTCCTGCAGGTGGCAGTGACCGCCTTCCTCGCACACCGGGCAGTCGTGCGGGTGGTTGGTCATCAGCCATTCGACGACGCTGGCGCGAAACGCCTTGGACTCTTCATCGTCGATGGAGATCCAGGTGCCGTCGGAGGCAGGGGTCATGCAGGACATGACGATACGACCACGGGTGTCGTTCTCGTCGGTGTACTGCTTGACCGCGCACTGCCGGCAGGCACCGACGCTACCGAGCGCCGGGTGCCAGCAGAAATAGGGGATGTCGAGGCCGAGTGACAGACAGGCCTGTAACAGGTTGTCCGCACCGTTGACTTCGAGCGCTTTGCCGTCTACGTGGATAGTGGCCATGGTTCAAAGTTCTTCGTTGGCCCGCGTGAGCAGGCGTGGCTAATGGAAATCGGTGTGCCTGCGGCTCGCGCGGTGAGGGCCGGGCGAGCCTGCGAGGCCGGCGGGTGGCACGGACCACCCGCGCTTCATCTTGTTATGCGCCGACCACGATCGGCTTGGCCAGGTTCGGGCGCAGGGCCTCGCTGCCCGTGTGGGCGGCGACGCCGGCCTCGAACTCCGACCGGAAATACTTGATGGCACTGCCCAGCGGCTCGACGGCGCCCGGGGCGTGGGCGCAGAAGGTGCGGCCGGGGCCGAGGAAGTTGACCAGGCCCAGCAGGGTCTCGATGTCTTCCGGTTTGCCTTGGCCCTTCTCCAGGGCGCGGAGCATCTTCACGCTCCAGGGCAGGCCGTCGCGGCACGGGGTGCACCAGCCGCAGGACTCGCGGGCGAAGAACTCCTCCATGTTGCGCAGCAGCGACACCATGTTGATGCTGTCGTCCACCGCCATGGCCAGGCCTGTGCCCATGCGCGTACCGACCTTGGCGATGCCGCCGGCGTACATTTGCGCATCCAGGTGTTCGGGCAGCAGGAAGCCGGTACCGGCGCCGCCTGGCTGCCAGCACTTGAGCTTGTAGCCGTCGCGCATGCCACCGGCATAGTCCTCGAACAGCTCGCGGGCGGTGACGCCGAACGGCAGCTCCCACAGGCCCGGGTTCTTCACCTTGCCGGAGAAGCCCATCAGCTTGGTGCCGTGGTCCTCGCTGCCTTCGCGGGCCAGCGACTTGTACCAGTCGACGCCGTTGCCAACGATGGCTGGCACGTTGCACAGGGTCTCGACGTTGTTGACGCAGGTCGGCTTGCCCCACACGCCGACGGCGGCAGGGAAGGGCGGCTTGGAGCGCGGGTTGGCGCGGCGGCCTTCCAGGGAGTTGATCAGTGCGGTCTCTTCACCGCAGATGTAGCGCCCGGCACCGGTGTGCACGAACAGCTCGAAGTCGAAGCCCGAACCGAGGATGTTCTTGCCCAAGAGGCCCGCGGCCTTGGCTTCGTCGATGGCGCGGTTGAGGTGCTTCGCCGCGGTGGTGTACTCGCCGCGCAGGAAGATGTAGCCGCGGTAGGCCTTCAGGGCGCGGGCGCTGATCAGCATGCCTTCGACCAGCAGATGGGGCTGTTGCTCCATCAGCATGCGGTCCTTCCAGGTGTTGGGCTCCATCTCGTCCGCGTTGCACAGCAGGTAGCGGATGTTCAAGGACTCGTCCTTGGGCATCAGGCCCCACTTCACGCCGGTGGGGAAGCCCGCGCCGCCACGGCCCTTGAGGCCGGAATCCTTGACGGTCTGGACGATGTCGTCCTGGGACATTTCGGCCAACGCCTTGCGGGCGGCGGCATAGCCGTTCTTGGCCTGGTACTCGTCGAGCCACACCGGCTCGCCGTCGTCGCGCAGGCGCCAGGTCAGCGGATGGGTTTCGGCCGAACGCGCGATGCGGTTGGCCGGGCCGAAGGAAGTGATGGTCATGCGTAGCCCTCCAGCAGCTTGGCAACGCCGGCAGGTTGCACGTCGCCAAAGGTGTCGTCGTCGATCATCAGGGCCGGGGCCTTGTCGCAGTTGCCCAGGCAGCAGACCGGCAGCAGGGTGAAGCGGCCGTCCGGGGTGGTCTGGCCGAGGCCGATGCCCAGTTCGCTCTGGATCTGGCTGACCACCGACTCATGGCCGCCGATGTAGCAGACCATGCTGTCGCAGACGCGGATGATGTGACGGCCGACCGGCTGGCGGAAGATCTGGCTGTAGAAGGTGGCCACGCCCTCGACGTCGCTGGCGGGGATGCCGAGGACTTCGCCGATGGCGTAGATGGCGCCGTCCGGCACCCAGCCGCGTTCCTTCTGGACGATCTTCAGGGCTTCGATGGACGCCGCGCGCGGGTCCTCGTAGTGGTGCATCTCGTGCTCGATGGCCGAGCGCTCGGTTTCGCTCAGGACGAAACGGTCGGTTTGGATAAGCGTGCTGTTCATGCTTAGCGGTCCACGTCAGCCATAACGAAGTCGATACTGCCCAGGTACGCGATGAGGTCGGCGACCATGCTGCCGCGGATCACCGAAGGGATCTGCTGCAGGTGCGCGTAGCTCGGGGTGCGGATCCGGGTGCGGTAGCTCATGGTGCCGCCATCGCTCGTCAGGTAGTAACTGTTGATGCCCTTGGTCGCCTCGATCATCTGGAACGACTCGTTGGCCGGCATGACCGGGCCCCACGAGACTTGCAGGAAGTGCGTGATCAGGGTCTCGATGTGCTGCAGGGTGCGCTCTTTCGGTGGCGGCGTGGTCAGCGGGTGATCCGCCTTGTACGGGCCTTCCGGCATGTTGCGCAGGCACTGGTCGATGATGCGGATGCTCTGGCGCATCTCCTCGACGCGGACCATGCAGCGATCGTAGGCATCGCCGTTGTGGGCCAGCGGGACTTCGAACTCGAAATTCTCGTAGCCGGAGTAGGGGCGCGCCTTGCGCAGGTCGAAGTCGCAACCGGTGGACCGCAGGCCGGCGCCGGTGGTGCCCCACTCCAGGGCTTCCTTGGTGTTGTAGGCGGCAACGCCGATGGTCCGGCCGCGCAGGATGCTGTTCTGCAGGGCGGCCTTTTCGTATTCGTCCAGGCGCTTGGGCAGCCAGTCGACGAAGTCCTTGACCAGCTTGTCCCAGCCGCGTGGCAGGTCGTGGGCGACACCGCCGATGCGGTACCAGGCCGGGTGCAGGCGGAAACCGGTGATCGCCTCGATCACGGTGTAGGCGCGCTGGCGGTCGGTGAAGGTGAAGAACACCGGGGTCATGGCGCCGACGTCCTGGATGTAGGTACCCAGGAACAGCAGGTGGCTGGTGATCCGGAAGAACTCGGCCAGCATCACGCGGATGGTGTCGACCTTCTCCGGCACCTTGATGCCGGCCAGCTTCTCGACGGCCAGTACGTACGGCAGGTTGTTCATCACCCCGCCGAGGTAGTCGATACGGTCGGTGTAGGGGATGAAGCTGTGCCAGGACTGGCGTTCGGCCATCTTCTCGGCGCCACGGTGGTGGTAGCCGATGTCCGGGACGCAGTCGACGATCTCTTCGCCGTCCAGCTGCAGGACGATACGGAAGGCACCGTGGGCGGATGGGTGGTTGGGGCCGAGGTTGAGGAACATGTAGTCCTCGTGGGTACCGTGGCGTTTCATGCCCCAGGCTTCGGGGTTGAAGCGTGCCGATTCCTCTTCGAGCTGCTGCTTGGCCAGGTTCAGGCTGTACGGGTCGAACTCGGTGGCGCGCGCCGGGAAGTCCTTGCGCAGCGGGTGGCCTTCCCAGGTCGGCGGCATGAGGATGCGCGACAGGTGCGGGTGGCCGGCGAAGTCGATGCCGAACATGTCCCAGACTTCGCGCTCGTACCAGTTGGCGTTGGGCCAGATGCTGGTGACCGACGGCAGGTTCAGGTCGCCCTCGCTGAGCGAAACCTTGATCATCACGTCGCTGTTACGCTCGACCGACAGCAGGTGGTAGAACACGCTGAAGTCGGCGGCCGGCAGGCCACGGCGCTGGGTGCGCAGGCGTTCGTCGACGCCATGCAGGTCGTACAGCATGCTGTACGGCTTGGCGACGTTGCGCAGGAAGCTGAGGACGTCTTTGAGCTGGGCGCGGTTCACCCACAGGACCGGCATGCCGGTGCGGGTTTCCTGGGCGACGAATGCCTCGGCGCCAAAACGATTGTGCAGTTCGACGACCACATCCTGGTCGTCAGCCTTGTAAGGCGGAATATAAATAGCGGTGTCCGCTGTCATGGTCTCGGTCGCTTTGAGTCAACGTAGAGAATGAAGCCAGGCCGCCGGCTCCTTCGGGAGCGGGCGGCATGTCGCTGGATCAGACTTCGTCGGGGCTGCGCAGGTTGGTGACCTGGATGCGCTGTTCACGACGCAGGTCTTTCTGGGCGGGCATCTCGGCACGATAAATGCCTTGATCGCCGACGACCCAGGAAAGCGGGCGTCGCTCCTGGCCGATCGACTCCTGCAGCAGCATCAGGCCTTGCAGGAAAGCTTCGGGGCGAGGCGGGCAGCCAGGCACGTAGACATCCACGGGGAGGAACTTATCGACCCCCTGAACGACCGAGTAAATGTCGTACATGCCACCGGAGTTGGCACACGAGCCCATGGAAATCACCCACTTCGGCTCGAGCATCTGCTCGTACAGGCGCTGGATGATCGGCGCCATCTTGATGAAGCAGGTACCGGCGATGACCATGAAGTCGGCCTGGCGCGGCGAGGCCCGGATGACTTCGGCGCCGAAGCGGGCGATGTCGTGGGGCGCCGTGAAGGCCGTGGTCATTTCCACGTAGCAGCAGGACAGGCCGAAGTTGTACGGCCAGAGGGAGTTCTTGCGACCCCAGTTGACCGCGCCACGCAGCACATCTTCGAGCTTGCCCATGAAGATGTTCTTGTGGACCTGGTCCTCTAGCAGCTGATCGGTGACGGTTTCCCGATCACCGACAGGATACTGCTCGTTGGGCGCATCCGGATCGATTCTGGTGAGATTGTATTGCATGCCAAAGCCTCATTGTTTCAGCTTCGCTTGCCGCTTGCGGCGACCCTCGGGCGCCCAATCGAGCGCCCCGACCCGCCAAAGGTAGACAAGACCTGCCAACAGAATTGCTATGAAAACGAGTGCTTCGACGAATCCGGTCCAGCCGCTTTCGCGCACCGACACGGACCATGCAAAGAGAAAGAGGGCTTCGATATCGAAGATCACGAACAGCATCGCGACCAGATAGAATTTGGCGGACAGGCGCAGGCGGGCGCTGCCGACGGGCAGCATGCCCGATTCGAAGGGTTCGTTCTTGGCGCGACCCCAAGCCTTGCTGCCGAGCAGGCTGGAGAGGCCGAGCATGAAGGCGCACAGGCCGACGACACCCAGGAGGAAGATGGCAAAGCCCCAGTTGTGGGCGATGAGTCCTGCCGAATCGGACATGTTGGAAATCCTTATACAGAGACCCAGCTCTGCAGTCTGAAATAAGTAGAGCGGCGACTCGGTGTCGCGGATGCAGTGACCAAATG
Organism: Pseudomonas sp. I2; assembly: GCF_040984075.1. Lineage (NCBI taxonomy): Bacteria > Pseudomonadati > Pseudomonadota > Gammaproteobacteria > Pseudomonadales > Pseudomonadaceae > Pseudomonas > Pseudomonas sp. I2. The sequence goes on along the minus strand of NZ_JBCGFQ010000001.1, from coordinate 193,411 downwards.
TCGCAGCTGAATCAATCGCGCTGATTTTATGGGTAAACCCACAGCAAGTAAAATTTCTGTGGCAAATTTATTCGTAGGATTAAGAACAAAAATCTTTCGTAAATGGCTGAAAGCCTTGAGTTTCGGGCATTGCGCATGCTTTTGTTAATTATGTTTCTTGCGTGGCGTAATGACTGGGCATCATCGTAATGATAATTAATTTCATTTAACTTGGCGTTCGACATTCTAAGAGGGCCGAATCTTGCAAAGTTCACTGCGCGTCCTCGCTGCATTGCAAATGCGAAAGGCTCTCGTTCTAGCAGTTGCGCGCGTCACCTGCACCGCTCTGGATCAATGCTTTATCGATTGAGCTCCCGTTGGCCAGCAGAGAGCATATATAGAAGAGGTAGTGGCCAGGGCCAGAACGGCCTGTCGGTTTGGGAGGCAGCCCAAGTGACAGTGCTGCTTCAAGCATAGACATAGATGTCGATCCGTGCGCTGCACTTGTAGCAGGTGTTCTCCAATGCGGGTCAGGCAAGGCCGCTCAACTGCTGTTCGGGGCTGTGCAGCAGCCCCACGATGTCGCCTCGCTAGCGGGGTTGAATGCCAGTGTGACAGGTGGTTCTGTATACACCGCCAGCAAGCACGCGTTAGTTGGTATGACTAGAGCGGTCGCGAAGGAGTATGCCCCTTATGGCGTGCGGGCCAATGCTGTCTGTCCGGGCTTTGTGTCAACACCATTGGCAGAACAGGTGTTGGGGAACAAGTTTGATGCGGTACGCGCCTCGCAGCCTATGGCGAGAGTTTGTGAGGCCCATGAAGTCGCTGAGCTTGTGTACTGGCTTAGCTCCGAAGCAGCTTCTTTCGTGACTGGCGTGGCGGTGCCAATAGACGGTGGATTCCGGGCTTAGAGTTTCCTCGGCGTTTTCATGGAGCGTCTGCATTTAAGACCTACGTCATCGCTGTTGGGTGGCCTCAAGTAGGTCTGACCCTGGTTTTTGCACTGGCCTGTCCCGGCCTCTTCGCGGGTAAGCTACCCGCGAAAGGGCCGGTGCAGACAAAATGAAAGGCCCAAGGCTTTCACAAGCCCCGGGCCTTTGTTCAACAGCAACCCACTATCAGTGGAACTGCTCTTCCTCGGTCGAGCCGGTCAGTGCCGTCACCGACGAAGCACCACCCTGGATCACGGTGGTCATGTCGTCGAAGTAGCCGGTGCCGACTTCCTGTTGGTGCGCCACGAAGGTGTAACCCTTGCTGGCGTCGGCGAATTCCTGCTCCTGCAGCTTCACGTAGGCGGTCATGTCGTTGCGGGCGTAGTCGTGCGCCAGGTTGAACATGCCGTGCCACATGTTGTGGATGCCCGCCAGGGTGATGAACTGGTGCTTGTAGCCCATGGCCGACAGCTCGCGCTGGAACTTGGCGATGGTGGCGTCGTCCAGGTTCTTCTTCCAGTTGAAGGACGGCGAGCAGTTGTACGACAGGATCTGGTCCGGGTACTCCTTCTTGATCGCCTCGGCGAAGCGGCGAGCTTCCTCCAGATCCGGCTTGGCGGTTTCGCACCAGATCAGGTCGGCGTACGGGGCGTAGGCCAGGCCGCGGGAAATGGCCTGGTCGAGGCCGGCGCGTACCTTGTAGAAGCCTTCACGGGTGCGCTCGCCAACCACGAACGGCTGGTCGTACGGGTCGCAGTCGCTGGTCAGCAGGTCGGCGGCGTTGGCGTCGGTGCGGGCCAGGATGATGGTCGGCACGCCGGCGACGTCTGCAGCCAGGCGAGCGGCGACCAGTTTCTGCACGGCTTCCTGGGTCGGCACCAGGACCTTGCCGCCCATGTGACCGCATTTTTTCACCGAGGCCAGCTGGTCTTCGAAGTGCACGCCGGCGGCGCCTGCTTCGATCATGTTCTTCATCAGCTCGTAGGCGTTCAGCACGCCGCCGAAACCGGCCTCGGCGTCAGCCACGATCGGTGCGAAGTAGTCGACGTAGCCATCGTCGCCCGGGTTCTTGCCGGCTTTCCACTGGATCTGGTCGGCGCGTCGGAAGGCGTTGTTGATACGCTTGACCACGGTGGGGACCGAGTCGACCGGATACAGCGACTGGTCAGGGTACATGGACTCGGCCGAGTTGTTGTCGGCGGCCACCTGCCAACCGGACAGGTAGATGGCCTGGATGCCGGCCTTCACCTGCTGGACTGCCTGGCCGCCGGTCAGGGCGCCCATGCAGTTGACGAAATCTTTCTCGGGGCGGAAGGACGGGTGGGCACCTTCGGTGACCAGCTTCCACAGTTTTTCTGCACCCAGGCGGGCCAGGGTGTGCTCCGGCTGCAGGGAACCACGCAGACGCACGACATCGGCGGCGGTGTAGGTACGGGTCACGCCTTTCCAGCGCGGGTTCTCGGCCCAGTCTTTCTCAAGGGCTGCAATTTGCTGTTCGCGTGTCAGTGCCATGGAAATAAAACCTCGTCGCATCAGTCTTGGTGAAGTAAGTGCTTGTGCTCGGCGCGGATCGGAGGCTTGGCGGCCTTGCTCGGCGGAAGGGCGACTGCGAACGGGGAGGCTCGAAGGGGAAGGGGTGTGCAGGCCGGGCGAGGTGTGGCGACAGGTCGGCTCGTGGTTGCCTCGCTGTATGGCGACAGGACTGCCGGGTACTGCGGTGATGCGCTTCCGTCCCTCGGGACAACTTCTTCGTTGCAGTCGCAATCCCGTCGAACCGCCTTGTGGGCCGTATGGACACGAGACGCCCCCAGGGGTGGGAGGAGCGCATCTCGAAGGCCCTTGCCAGGGCCTCTGATTAGCGGGAGCGAGGCCATCATGCCCTTGGGAAAAAGTGCCTGTCAAATGTTTTGTAGTGGTTTTTTTCTATTACTACATCCTTGGTCTAATACGACTCTCTGGTCAGTTTCAAGGCCTTGGGTCGAGGCCTTGAATTGCCTGGGATCACTCCAGAAGGTCGACTTTGACGCGCAGTGCCATGTTTTCACCGCGCTGCGTGCTGTAGCTGAGGCTCGAGGCGTTACGTTCGGCCTGGCTCTGCTGGTTGTACCCCGCCAGGGGGATCCACTCGCCGAGCTTGCCGGTGACCGTCGTGTCGGTGCTCTGGACTTTTACTACATCCTGACGTTCGCTGCTGATCCTGTCGTTATTGCTGCTTATTTGCAGACGAACCGTATCTCCGCTCAGGTTCGGGGTGACGTAGAAACCCTGGGTGACATTCCGGTATTCGGTATCGCTCTGGATGCGTCCGTAACCATCGGTATGGGTGCTGGTGATGGGGATGCTCTGGCCCACCTGGATCAACGCGGGCACACCCTCGCTGGCCTGGATCTGCTGTAGGCCGCCGTCGCGATTGGCGGTGCCGTAGCGGATGATCCGCGCGTTGCCGCGGTTGTCCTGGAAATTGCTGTCGTTGTTGTCGACGCTGATCAACAGGCGCTTGGGGGCGGTGTCGAGTTGTTGCAGCAGGGCGCGCAGGTCGTCGATGCGCTCGGGGCTGGCATTGACGATCAGCTTGTTCTCGAAGGCGCTGACGCTGCCGTCCTTGCCCAGGAAGGACTGGACGGTGGGCAACAGTTCGGCGCTGGTGCGGTGCTGCAGCGCCAGCACCTCGGTGGCGGCCTGGGCGGCGAGGCTGGCGGCCAGCAGCAGGGAAGCGATGAGGGGGCGTAGCGGCATGTCCATGATCTCCGCAGGTGGAATGATCATGATGGCAAATTTGTCGAGGGTGTGCCGGGTGTGGATCACAGGGCAGGGTGGTTTTGTTTGATTTTGGTTACCTGCGAGGCGCTATGAACCTTTGCGCTCACCTGGCAGTCGCAGCAAAAGAAGACCACGGGACCGCCTGCATGAAGTGCGCTTTCGCCTTGCTGCCCTGCCTGTTCATGGCCGCCGCCCTGGCGGCGCAGGACACGTTGCGCATCAAGCACCTGCAACGCTGTGACGATTTGCTGGGCACAGGCCCGCAACTGTGGTGCCTGCGCACCCAAGGCCTGGGGTCGGGCACGCCGGCGGTCTGGTTCGGCGATACGCAACTGCCTGGTGCGAGCATCGAGCGCCAGGGTGACATGCTGAAACTGAAACTCGACGCCTCCCGGCAGCGCAGTGCTCCGCTCTGGATCGAATCCGCCGGCCAGAAAAGCAACCCCGTCTGGCTCACTCGCCAGCGCAGCCATGTGGTCGCTGCCGGCCCGCACGAAGTGGCGAAGAACATGGACGGCCTGACCACCTACCTCGACCTGGTCAGCCTGCTGATCGAGGAAAAGCACGATGGCGAGCGGCAGGCCCGGCGTATCGCCGACAAGTACGGTGCCCAGGTGGTGGGTGCCATTCCCCCGCTGAACGTCTACCAGCTGCGTTTGCCGGTGCGCGACCTGGTGCAGCGCGATGCCATGATCCTGCGCATGGGCAGCGAAACCAGTGTCGATGCCGTGATCATCGAGGAGTCCGCCCCTGAGCGGGGCGAGGAGGGTGGCGGGCGCAGCGCCGGGGCGCTCAGCCAGGCGGACGAGTGGGCAGCCAACCGATTCATGGATGCACTCTATTACTACCAGCGGCGAGTTCCCGCGGCGTCGCTGCCGGTCAAGCCCGTACGCATTGGCGTGATCGAGCGCGAGGTGGATTTCGACGCGCCGGCCTTCGCCGGCTACCGCGGCCCCTGCGCGCCAGGGCGGACCTGCCTCTACGCGCGCGATGGCGAGCGCGCCGAAAGCCATGGCAGCCATGTCGCCGGCATCCTCGCCGCCCAGGGCGAAGGCGTGCAGGGTGGCTTCCTGCCCGGCCTCGGCAAGCCTAGCCCAGGGTTCGAGGTAATCGTCGAGCGCAACGCGGACGCAGGCGTCACGGCCAACATCGCCGCCTCGGTCAACCTGGTGGAGGATGGTGCCCGGGTGCTGAACTGGAGTTGGGGCATCCACCGGGTCGGCACGAAGGATGTCGCGGGCGACGAGGTGGATTCGCTGGTGCGCTCAGGGCTGGCCATGAGTGGCTACGAGGAGCTGCTGGAAGAGTTCTTTCTCTGGCTGCGCGCCCGCCACCCGGACGTGGTGGTGGTCAACTCGGCGGGCAACGGCGCCTCGTGGTCCGGTACCGACGAGTACCGCCTGCCGTCGTCGTTCATCACCGAGCAGTTGCTGGTGGTCGGCGGTCACCAGCGCAGCGACCAGGACGTCCCGGTCGAGGATCCCGCCCATGTGCGCAAGCGCCGCAGCTCCAATATCGACATGCGCGTGGATGTCAGCGCCGCTGCCTGCCTGCGTGCGGCGCAGGCGCGCAAGGCCCATTGCGGCACCTCCTACGCCACGCCGCTGGTGACGGCCACGGTGGCGGCGATGCTGTCGATCAACCCGGACCTGACGCCGGAGCAACTACGCATGTTGCTGCGACGCAGTGCCCTGACCCTGGGAACGGATCAGGATTTCGAAGCCATGGACGCCGAAGACCTGACCGCGCCGATCTTGCCTTCGGAGCGCAACGGCCGGCTCAACCACCCCGACCTGGGTCGTTCGGCGCGGCTGGACATGCAGCGCGCCCTGGATCTGGCGGTGCAGAGCCGCGAACGGGTGCGTTGAGTGGCGTTGCGGTGGCCGCTGTCGGACAAATTCCGTAACATCCCGACCCGCGATTTTCTCGCTTGGGCAGCGGGCCCGACTCCTGGACTGGAATGGGCCGCGTTTGCGTTCGCCATACCACAGGATACCCATGAAACCCGCCAGACTCCGTGCCGACGTGCTCGCCGGCCTCACCACCTCCTTCGCCCTGGTGCCCGAGTGCATCGCCTTTGCCCTGGTGGCGCACCTGAACCCGCTCATGGGCCTGTACGGTGCCTTCATCATCTGCACCCTGACCGCCCTGTTCGGCGGCCGCCCCGGCATGATCTCCGGCGCTGCTGGCTCCATGGCGGTGGTGATCGTCGCCCTGGTAGTGCAGCACGGCGCCCAGTACCTGCTGGCCACGGTGCTGTTGGGCGGGGGGCTGATGATCCTGTTCGGTGCGCTGCGCCTGGGCAAGTTGGTGCGTCTGGTGCCGTACCCGGTGATGCTCGGCTTCGTCAACGGCCTGGCCATCGTCATCGCCCTGGCCCAGTTGGAGCACTTCAAGCAGGGCGAGCAATGGCTCAGTGGCACGCCTTTGTACCTGATGATCGGCCTGGTGGCCTTGACCATGCTGGTGGTCTACGTCCTGCCGAAGCTGACTCGCGCCGTCCCGCCGGCGCTGATCGCCATCCTCGGCGTGGGCCTGCTGGTCTATCTGCTCGGCCTGCCGACCCGCACCCTCGGCGACATGGCGCATATCGCCGGTGGCCTGCCGCAGTTGGCATTGCCGGACGTGCCGTGGAACCTGGAGACCCTCAGGATCATCGCTCCCTACGCCCTGCTGATGGCCATGGTTGGTCTGCTGGAAACCCTGCTGACCCTCAACCTCACCGACGAGGTCACCGAGAGCCGTGGCTACCCCGACCGCGAGTGCGTGGCGTTGGGTGCGGCGAACATGGTCTCGGGCCTGTGCGGCGGCATGGGCGGCTGCGCGATGATCGGGCAGACCATGATCAACCTGAGTTCCAATGGCCGTGGCCGGCTGTCGGGCGTGGTGGCCGGGGTGATGATCCTGCTGTTCGTGTTGTTCCTGTCGCCGCTGATCGAGCGTATTCCGCTGGCGGCGCTGGTGGGCGTGATGTTCGTGGTGGCCCAGCAGACCTTCGCCTGGGCCTCGCTGCGGGTGCTGCACAAGGTGCCGGCGAGCGACGTGCTGGCGATCGTCGCGGTGACCGTGGTCACGGTGTTCACCGACCTGGCCACCGCCGTGCTGTTCGGTATCGTCATCGCCGCGGTCAACTTCGCCTGGCAACATGCCCGCGAGCTGTATGCCGAAAGCCACGAGGACGGTGAGGGCGGCAAGGTCTACCAGGTGCACGGCACGCTGTTCTTCGCCTCGACCACGCCGTTTCTCAACCAGTTCGATCCGGCGGGGGACCCGGCCAGCGTGACCCTGGATTGCAAGCACCTGAGTGTCGTCGACTACTCGGCGATCGCTGCACTGAAGACCCTGCGCGAGCGCTATGCCAAGGCGGGCAAGCACCTGCGGGTAGTGCACCTGTCGGAGCGCTGCCGGACGTTGCTCAGGCGGGCAGGGGAGCAGCACTGACGTTTCAGGGGCTGCAAAGCAGCCCCAAGGGCGCAACTGCCCTACAGGCTCACTCTCCGCGGCTCTTCTTGACGATCGCCTCGGCGATGCTCGCCGGCGCCTCGGCATATTTGGTGAACTCCATCGAGTAGCTGGCCCGCCCCTGGGTCATCGAGCGCATGTCGGTGGAGTAGCCGAACATCTCGCCCAACGGCACCTCGGCGCGGATCACCTTGCCGGCAGGGCTGTCTTCCGAGCCCTGGATCATGCCGCGCCGGCGGCTCAGGTCGCCCATGATGTCGCCCAGGTACTCTTCGGGGGTGACCACCTCGACCTTCATCACCGGCTCCAGCAGCACCGCACCGCCTTTCTGCGCCAGCTGCTTGGTGGCCATGGACGCCGCGATCTTGTAGGCCATCTCGTTGGAGTCGACGTCGTGGTAGGAGCCGTCGTACACCGCCGCCTTCAGGCCGATCAGCGGGTAGCCGGCCAGCACGCCGTTCTGCATCTGTTCCTCGATGCCCTTCTGGATCGCCGGGATGTACTCGCGCGGTACCACGCCGCCGACGATCTCGTTGACGAACTCCAGGCCCTCCTTGCCTTCCTCGCCAGGGGCGAAACGGATCCAGCAATGGCCATACTGGCCACGCCCGCCGGACTGGCGGACGAAGCGGCCCTCGATCTCGCAGGTGTTGCGGATCTTCTCGCGGTAGGCCACCTGGGGCTTGCCGATATTGGCCTCGACATTGAACTCGCGGCGCATGCGGTCGACGATGATGTCCAGGTGCAGCTCGCCCATGCCGGAAATGATCGTCTGGCCGGTCTCCTCGTCGGTCTTGACGCGGAACGACGGGTCTTCCTGGGCGAGCTTGCCCAGGGCGATGCCCATCTTCTCCTGGTCGGCCTTGGTCTTGGGCTCCACCGCCACGGAAATCACCGGGTCGGGGAAGTCCATGCGTTCGAGGATGATCGGCTTGTTCATGTCGCACAGGGTATCGCCGGTGGTGACATCCTTCATGCCGATCAGGGCCGCGATGTCGCCGGCGCAGACGTTCTTGATCTCGGCGCGCTGGTTGGCGTGCATCTGCACCATGCGCCCGACCCGTTCCTTCTTGCCCTTGACCGAGTTGAGCACCGCATCGCCGGAGCTGAGCACGCCGGAGTAGACCCGGGCGAAGGTCAGGGTGCCGACGAAGGGGTCGGTGGCGATCTTGAAGGCCAGCGCCGAGAACGGCTCGTTGTCGTCGGCATGACGCTCCAGGTGCTTGTTCTCGTCGTCCGGGTCGACCCCTTTGATCGCCGGGATCTCGGTGGGGGCGGGCAGGTAGTCGATCACCGCGTCGAGCATCAGCGGCACGCCCTTGTTCTTGAACGACGAACCGAGGATGGTCGGTACGATCTCGTTGGCCAGGGTGCGCTGGCGCAGGCCGGCCTTGATCTCCTCGATGCTCAGCTCCTCGCCTTCGAGGAACTTCATCGTCAGCTCGTCGTTGGCCTCGGCAGCGGCCTCGACCATGTGCGCGCGCCACTCCTCGGCCAGGGCGCGCAGCTCGTCAGGGATCTCTTCCTCGCGGTAGCTGGTGCCCTGGTCGGCGTCGTTCCAGTAGATGGCCTTCATCTTCACCAGGTCGATCTGCCCGGCGAAGTGCTCCTCGCTGCCGATGGCCAGCTGGATCGGCACCGGATGGTGGCCCAGGCGCTGGTCGATCTGGCGGACCACGCGCAGGAAGTCGGCGCCCTGGCGGTCCATCTTGTTGATGTAGGCCAGGCGCGGCACGTGGTACTTGTTGGCCTGGCGCCAGACCGTCTCGGATTGCGGCTCGACCCCGTCGGCGCCGCTGAACACCACCACCGCGCCGTCGAGCACGCGTAGCGAGCGCTCCACCTCGATGGTGAAATCGACGTGGCCGGGGGTGTCGATGATATTGAAGCGGTACCTGTCGGCGAACTGCTTGGCCGAGCCCTGCCAGAACGCCGTGGTGGCCGCCGAGGTGATGGTGATGCCGCGCTCCTGCTCCTGGGCCATCCAGTCCATGGTGGCGGCGCCATCATGCACCTCGCCCATCTTGTGGTTGACCCCGGTGTAGAACAGGATGCGTTCGGTGGTGGTGGTCTTGCCGGCATCGACGTGGGCGACGATGCCGATGTTGCGGTACAGCTCGATGGGGGTTGTGCGGGCCATGGTCAGTCACCTGCGGGTGAGCGGATTCTCCCAAGGTAGCAGACCGGGAGAATCCTGCCGTTCCGCCGGGCGGGCGCGCTTGACTCAGTCGGCCAGGGCCTGCAGTTGCCAGTGGCCGTCGGCCTCGCGGGCCAGGCCGCTGGCCGGCAGCAGGGCCAGCAGGCGTTCATGCAGGGCCGCCTCGGTGAAGGACTTGACGGTGGCCAGGTCCAGTTCGCCGGCCAGGGGCAACTCGCGCTTGGTGTACGACAGCCAGGCCTTCTTCAGGGCCAGCAGTACGTCGCTGGCGGCGGTGTTGGCGAAGCGGCGGTGCAGCGGGCGGCCGTCCAGTTCGAAGGTATGGCGGTGGCTGTAGCCGCTTTCGTCGCCCCCAGTCTCGCCACAGCGGTGACAGCGGCAGGGGCCGTCGCCGAAGGCGTTGCGCAGGTAGGCGTTGAAGTCCACGACGGGCTTGAGGGACAGGCGTTTGTCGACCTCGAACAGGTCGGCGATCAGGGGTTCTTCGGCGCTCACTCGGGATCCTCGTGTGGTGTGGCGTGCATCGGCAGGCACCCTAACAGATCGGGGCGCGGGAGACCATGTGACGGGCAGGCGCGATGATCGTCGGTAGTACCGGCTTCTTCGCGGGCAAGCCCGCTCCCACAAGGTGCGGTGGCCACCACGAATGATGCGGCTTGCAGGGCCGTGTGGGAGCGGGCTTGCCCGCGAAGAAGCCGGTAGAGACAACGGCTGGCCGCTGCCGTACCCTACGCATCCCGGTGCCCAGGCGCCCCCTTTTCGATGAGGCAACCCGATTGAGCAAGTACCCCTATATCGCCACCGTGACCGTCAGCAGCGAAACCCGCGGAGGCGAGGCCGAGGCGGTCGAGAACCCGGCCGTGCGCGTGGGCCTGGAAGCGGTGAGCGAAACGCTCAAGAAGGTGCACTTCGTCGGCACCCTGGCGGCGCCCGACAATGCCACTCACATCTGTGTGACCCTGGAGAACGGCCTGACCTACTACGGCCCGATCGTCAACGGCCACGCCGAACTCGAAGGCGGCTGGATCGCCTTCGAGTCCGACATGCTCACCCCGCAGGAATTGGGTCTCTAACGGCTTCAGCCCAACTCCGCCAGGCACTGCCCGAGGATATCCAGGCCTTCCTCGAGCACCTCGGGCTCGATGGTCAGCGGCGCCAGCAGGCGGATGATGTGCCGCGCCTTGCCGCTGGGCATCAGCAGCAGGCCCTTGCCGCGTGCCGCTTCCAGTACCTTGGCCAGCAGTGCCGGCGCCGGGCTGCCATCGGCATTGACCAGCTCGATGCCGCGCATGGCCCCGGTGCCGGTCAGGCGACCCAGCGCGGCAATCGATCCGCACGCCTTCCAGCGTGCGTAGTGCGCGACGATCGCCTGCTCCTGGCGTTCGCCCCAGGTGGCGATGTTCGCGTCGCTCATCTGCGCCAGGCTGGCCAGCGCCGCCGCGCAGGCGATCGGGTTGCCCGAATAGGTACCGCCCAGGCCGCCCTTGGGCAGTGCGTCCATCAGGTGCTTGCGACCGACCACCGCGCCCAGCGGCATGCCGCCGGCGATGCTCTTGGCCAGCAACAGCAGGTCTGGCTCGATCCCCAGGCGGGGGAAGGCGAAGCGCTGGCCGGTGCGGCCGAAGCCGGATTGGATCTCGTCGATGATGACCAGGATCCCATGCGCGTCGCAGAAGCGCCGCAGTGCCTGGGCGAAGGCCGGGTCCAGGGCGAGGAAGCCGCCTTCGCCCTGCACCGGTTCGAAGATGAAGGCGGCCACGTCCTCGACCGCCAGCTCGACGCTGAACAGCCGCTCCATGGCCTTGAGGGCCTGCTCGCAGGTCACCCCGGTGTCGGCGCTGGGGTAGGGCAGGTGGTAGACCGGGCCGGGCAAATCGCCGACCCGCTGCTTGTACGGCGCGACCTTGCCGTTGAGGTTCAGGGTGGCCAGGGTGCGGCCATGGAAGCCGCCGTCGAAGGCGACGATGGCGCGCTTGCCGGTGGCGCCACGGGCCACCTTCAGTGCGTTCTCTGCCGCCTCCGCGCCGCTGTTGGTGAGCATGCCCGCCAGTGGGTAGCCGACCGGCACGAACTGGCGCAGACGTTCCATCAGTTCCAGGTACGGGCCATGGGGGGCGGCGTTGAAGGCGTAGTGGGTCAGGCGCGCGGCCTGGGCCTGGATCGCCTCGACCACGGCGGGGTTGCAATGGCCCAGGTTGAGTACGCCGATGCCGCCGACGAAGTCGATGTAGCGCTTGCCGTCGGTATCCCAGACTTCGGCATTGCGGCCATGGGAAAGTGTAATGGGATGAACGATGGCGATAGACTGACTGATACTTTCCGGGTTCATGTGCACGCGGCTCTTTGTTCAAGTTTCTTATTATCGAAGCGTGCCGCGACAGTATTGCGCAAACGAATTATTCGATTACGGTCATTCCACTGATTCTTGATGTGGTGAGGTTCATCGCTGGCCCCAGCTCAATCCCCCTCGGCCACCCGCTCCAGGATCCACTGCACGAACGCCCGGACTTTCGGCACCTCGGCCGCATGCTCGGCATGGGCGACGAAGTGCTTGCCATTGCTCGGCACCGGATGGTCCCAGGCCACCACCAACTTGCCTTCGGCCAGCTCCTCGGCCACCAGGTAGCGGGGGATCAGGGCGATGCCGCAACCGGCGATGGCCGCGCGGATGCACAGGTAGAAGGTGTCGAAGCGGGGCCCGTGGTAGCTGTTCTGGCTGTGCAGGCCCAGGCCCAGGAACCATTCGTGCCAGGCCTCTGGCCGCGAGGCGCACTGCAACAGGCGATGCTCGGTGAGGGCTTCGGCACTGTCGAAGCGGTATTGCTGGCGCAGCTGTGGCGCGCACACCGGTACCACCTCCTCGCTGAACAGCTCGATGCAGGTCGCCCCGGGCCAGGTGCCCTGGCCGAAGAAGAAGGCGATGTCGGCCTTGGCCTGCACCAGGTCGAAAGGCTCCAGCTCGTTGCGGATATCCAGGTGGATGCGCGGATGACGCTCGCCGAACCCCTTGAGCCTGGGCACCAGCCAGCGGGCGCCGAAGGTCGGCTGGGTGGCGATGCGCAGCACCTCGGTCTCGTCGCCGTAGCTGAGGATGTAGCGGCTGGAGATGTCGATCTGGGTGAGGATCTTGTTCACCTCGGTCAGGTACAGGGCCCCAGCCGGGGTCAGGTGCAGGCGCCGCCGGATGCGCTGGAACAACGGGTGCGAAAGCATGTCCTCGAGCTGCGCCACCTGCTTGCTGACCGCGCTCTGGGTCAGGTGCAGTTCCTGCGCCGCACGGGTGAAGCTCAGGTGGCGGGCAGCGGCTTCGAAGCACTGCAGGGCGGTGGTCGAGGGCATCAGGCGTTTGGACATGAAGGGCGCTACCGAGCAAAAAAGGAAGAAGTTCATTCCGATATGGAATCATGTGTTTCGAAAAGGTCGTTTGTTGACCCCGTCCTAAAAGATTAATACTGACCTGCATCAATGATGACAACCGTTGTTCGATGCAGGAGAAAACAACATGACCGTCGAACTTTCCAGATATACCGCTCCCTTGTAGGCACGCGGCACACCCGCATCTACAGGGCAGCGTGAAGCCCCAGAACAACAAGAAACAGCAGCAAAAACCTACAAGAATCTGCTCCGACCTTTCAGCCGCCCCTTGCGGCGGCCGACCCATTCGAGGGTTCCCCATGGCTTCGCTACAACACAAGAAACAGCGTTCGCTGCAACACGGCCTGACGTCGCGCCAGGTTTCCATGATTTCCATCGCCGGCATCATCGGCGCCGGCCTGTTCATCGGCTCCTCCAACGCCATTGCCACCGCCGGCCCGGCCATCCTCATTTCCTATGCCATGACCGGCCTGCTGGTGCTGCTGGTGATGCGCATGCTCGGCGAAATGGCCATCGCCAACCCCAACAGCGGCTCGTTCTCCACCTACGCCGCCGAGGCCATCGGCCCCTGGGCGGGCTTTACCATCGGCTGGTTGTACTGGTGGTTCTGGGTGCTGATCATCCCGGTCGAGGCCATCGCCGGTGCCGACATCCTCCACGCCTACTTCCCGGCTGTGCCGTCCTGGCTGTTCGCCTTTCTGATCATGGTCGTGCTGTCGGGTACCAACCTGATCAGCGTGAAGAACTTCGGGGCCTTCGAGTATTGGTTCGCCCTGGTCAAGGTGGTCGCCATCCTGGCCTTCATCGGCATCTGCAGCATGGCCGTGTTCGGTGTCTGGCCGTTGGCCGAGAGGTCCGGGGTCAGCCAGCTGTGGGCCAACGGCGGCTTCATGCCCAACGGTTTCGGCACGGTCCTGGGCGGCGTATTGATCACCATCTTCTCGTTCTTCGGCGCCGAGATCGTCACCATCGCCGCCGACGAGACGGCCAACCCCAAGGAGAAGATCCGCCGCGCCACCAACCTGGTGGTGTACCGCATCGCCATCTTCTACTTGGCGTCGATCTTCCTGGTGGTCTCGCTGGTGGCTTGGAACGACCCCGGCCTGAAGGCGGTCGGTTCCTTCCAGCGGGTGCTGGAGGTGCTCAACGTGCCGGGGGCCAAGCTGCTGGTCGACCTGGTGGTGCTGGTGGCGGTCACCAGCTGCATGAACTCCGGGCTCTATACCGCCTCACGCATGCTTTACTCCCTGGGCGCCCGCGGTGAAGCGCCGGCCATGATCCGGCGTATCTCCGGCAACGGCGTGCCGACCATCGCCGTGGCCCTGTCGACCCTGGCGGGCTTCGCTGGCTGTTTCGTCAACTATGTGTTCCCCGGCAAGGTCTTCGGCTTCTTGCTGTCCACCACCGGTGCCATCGCCTTGCTGGTGTACCTGGTGATCGCCGTGTCGCAACTGCGCATGCGTGCCCGCGCCGATCGCGATGGCACCCAACTGGCGCTGAAGATGTGGTTGTTTCCCTGGCTCACCTGGTTGGTGATCGGCACCATCGTCATGGTCCTGGGCTACATGCTGTTCAGCGATGCGTACCGCTACGAGACCTTGATGACCGCCGGGGTGACCTTGTTCATCCTGCTGATCTCGCTGACCCGGCGCCGCACGGGGGCGGCGGCCACCCAGGCGGTCTGAGCCTGACGCGGGGCTGCTGTGCAGCCCACAGGGCTTTTCCGTTGGCGCCAGCGGGGCAGGGCGCTACCATCGGCGACGGCATTTCTTCCCATTCCAACAAGCACAGGAAGCTTATGAACGCACACGCCCTTTCCATCCAGGAGCTGGCCGCCCCCGAAGGCACCTGCTATGGCTGCGGCTGCTCCCACCCCAGCGGCCTGCACGTCAAGAGCCATTGGGACGCCGACGGTATCCACCTGGTGTGCCGTCACGCTCCCGACGGCAGCTTCGTCGGCTGGCCTGGGCTGGTCTATGGCGGCCTGCTGGCCATGCTGGTCGACTGCCATTCCAACTGGACCGCCATGGCCTACCACTACCGTGCCGAAGGCCGCGAGCCGGGCAGCCTGCCGCGCATCGATTGCGTCACCGGCACGCTCAGCCTGACCTACCTCAAGCCCACCCCCATGGGCGTCGAGTTGCTGCTCAAGGCACGGGTGGAAGGCGAAGTAGGGCGCAAGAGCCGGGTGATCTGCGAGGTGTGGGCCGGCGATGTGCTGACCGTCAGCGCCGATTCGGTGTTCGTCCGCGTCGATACCGAGAAGCTCAAGCTCAAGGCCCACGGGCAGGCTTGAATGGCCCCGTTGGCCTCGGGCCAGGGCACGCAAGCCTGGCAGCAGGGGAGCCATTCGTTACCCGGGCGTGATTTCGGCCGGTGAACGCCCTAGGCTGGTAAGGACAGGATGCTGCAGGAGAAGACGATGATTCGTTGCAAGCGTGTCTATGAGCCAGCCGAAGCGAGCGATGGCCAGCGGGTATTGGTCGACCGCCTGTGGCCACGCAACAAGCGCAAGGACGACCTGCACGGGGAGTGGCTGCGCGAGGTGGCGCCGTCCAACGAACTGCGCAAGGCGTTCCACCACGGCGAGGTGGATTTCGCCGGGTTCACCCAGCGCTACCAGCAGGAGCTGGCCGCCCATCCCGAGCATTGGTATCCGTTGCTGGACCTGGCGGGCAAGGGCGACCTGACCCTGCTGTATGCCGGCAAGGACACCGAGCACAACAATGCCCGTGTGCTGGCCGACTGGCTGGAGGACGAGCTGGACCGGCGCGGGCCGGGCAGTTCGCCGGTGTGCTATGCCCCTTAGGGCCGTTGCCGGCCTTGGCGCCGCGTGGCATGCCGAGGGAGACATGCCATGCCCCTTCGCTTGAGCCCTGCCAGCGACACCCACCTGACCTTCGCCCGCGACCTTACCCGCCGGGCCATGCTGCCTTATTACCGGGAATTCGACCTGCTGTGGATCGAGGAAGCCTTCGATGAGGCCTGGACCTGGCGCGAACAGTGGCTGGTCATGGACGGCGACGAGCTCTTGGGGTTCTGCAGCCTCAGCCAGGATCGCCAGGCGCTGTTCATCCGCGAATTGCACCTGCTGCCCACGCACCGTGGGCGCGGGGTCGGCAGTTGGGTGTTGGAGACACTGGCCGGCTGGGCAGCGCAGCGGCAGTTGCCGTTATTGCGCCTGATGGTGTTCAAAACCAACCCGGCACGGCAGTTGTACCGGCGCCGGGGCTTCATCGAGATGGGCGAGGACGAGTGCTTCGTGCGCATGCAGCGTGCGATCGACTGAGGGAATGCCGACAGGCCTGTGGAAGCGGGCAAGCCCGCTCCCGAACCCCGTCAGCCAACCGTTCTCTGCGCAGTCACGTTCTACTCAATGAGTCACGTGGTGTTCTATCGCCCCTCACGGCCAGCGCACCCGCGCGGTGCCGCCCTGACGTACCGTGGCCTCCAGGAGCCTGGCCTGCAACGGCAGCAGGTCGCCGATCAACAGGTTCTGCAGCAGCGGCTTGCCATCGAAACTGTTGCCGCCCAGCGCCACCTCGCGCACCCCTTCGACCCGCACCACCGCCTTGCCGACCTGGCCCAGGCGATTGCCGCTGAGCAGCAGCGGGCCGGGCAGGGGAGTGGCGTTGCGCAGGCTGACGGCATACTCCGGGGTATTGCCGATACGGTTGCCCACCAACGCCAGGGCGCCGACGTCGCTGGCATCCACGGCGGTGCCTTGGCTGCTGGCCAGCAGGTTGTCGTCGATCAGCAAGGGGGCTGCCGAGGTCGGCGCGAGGTTGCGCAACTGGATGCCATTGCCGCGGCTGTCGCCGATACGGTTGCTCGCCAGCAGCACCGCGCCCTGTTGTTCGCTGATCTCGATGGCGGCCTTGCCGGCGCCGAGGATCAGGTTGTCTTCCAGCAGGGCGCGGGTCTGCCCGCGCAGGCGTACGCCACTGTTGTTGTCGATGCCGCGCAACTGGTTGCCGCGAAGGCTCAGCTGGCTGTCGCGAACGTCGATGGCGTATTGCTGGGACTGTTCGAACTGGCTGGTGCTGATGGTCGCCTGGCTGTGTTGCAGCTCCACGGCGGTGGACAGCTCGCTGAACCGGCTGTCGCGGATCAGCACGGTCGCCAGGCGGCTGCCAGCAGGCTGCTGGGGGCTCAGCGCGGTGGTCAGTCCACGGGACAGGTTGGCGTTGTAGCCCAGGCGCCTGAGCGTCGAGCCGATCACCTGGGTGTGGCTGCCGGCCCAGGCTACCACGAACGGTCGCCAGGCACGGTCGGTATTGCCTGGCTTGTCGCCCGCCACGCTTTCCAGGCTCGACTGGTTCAGCCCCAGCCAGCCCTGGTTGATCAGCGCCGTGCCAGAAAAACTGTAGAGGTACAGGCTGGTTCCTTCGAGCACCAGGCCTGCGTCGGGACCGATCAGCAGCGGGTAGCTGAGCAGGTAGCCGTCCTTGTAGCGGCGCAGGATGCGCGGGTTGGCGAGGGCGTCGTTCAACTGCGCCAGGGTGATGCTGCCACCGCGCAGCATCACCACCTGCGGGTGGTGCGCCTGGTAGCCCGCGATGGCACGGAACAAGCCATTGTTGACGAACGGCTCGAAGGGCCAACTGCCGGCCTGGGACGAGAACATCGGTTGCAGGCTGACGCTGGCACGGCCAGCCGGGCGCGGCCGCTCGGCCTGGGCGAAGGTCACCGCCTGGCGCGCTTGCTGGCGCAGGGTCAGCACCTGCCGTTGGTGTTCCTCCGGCGTCAGGGCATCCACCGTCTGGTTGACCGGCAACGCCTGGCTACCGGCCTGGGCGGTGCCGGCCAGCAGCAGGGCAGCCAGGCAGGTGAGGGAAAAGCGGGCGAGGAGGGCCATGGTTACGTCCTTGATCAGGGCTGTTGTAGGTAGAGCGGCTTGAGCGGGCCACCGAGTTGGCTGTAGTTGTCCACCTCGCCGTCCTCGCTGTCGTACAGTTCGCGGGCCAGGCGATGGCCCGGGTTGCGCTGCAGGAACGGGATCAGCCAGGCCAGCTTGTAGGGGGCGACGTCGACCTGGGCGCGGCCCTCGAGTTCGGGCAAGGCCTGCGGCTCGAGGATGCTGCGTGCGGCGAAGTTGGCCAGCAGGTCGAGGGTGCGCTGGTCCTCGTCGCGCCAAGGCAGACCGTTGGCCCGCGCCGATTCCGCCAACAGCACCAGGGGCACCAGGGCGTACTGGCTGTAGTTGGCGGCAAGCTTGCCGCGTGCCACTTCCAGCGGCAGGTAGGCGTAGCTGCCATCCTGGCTGCGCACGGCCTGGGCCAAGCCACGGCGCAGGTTGCCGTCGGCCCACTGGATGAAGTCGTCGCGGCCCACCAGCATGCCGCTGGCGGCCACTGCCCAGGCGGCCCAGTAGTCGTGGTTGTTGAAGTACACGGTGCGTGAGGTACGGCGCGGGTCGTATTCGCGTATCACCAACTCGGCCAACTGGGTGATCCAGGCGGTCTGCGTGGCCGTCAGTCGCACCTTGCCGTCGCTGGCCGACTGGGTCAGCAGCAGCGCGCCGGCCATGGCCGCCAGCGCCCACTTGCGCGCGGCCATGCCGGTGCCGCTGGCGTCGGGGCTGAGCAGCGCGCCTGCCGAGGCCCAACGTTCCAGCCACTGGTCCTGGCAGGCCAGGGCCATGTTGGCGTCCTGGGGTTTTTTCGCCCGTACGAAGCGCTTGCCGGCGTAGATCAAGCCACCGACGAACTGCTTCACTTGCTTGCCGACCCGTTCGCTGTCGGCATCCGGGCGGGCACGCAGGGTCGACTTGCTGGCGTCGCGCTGGTCGTACTTGCTTTCTAGGCGCAGGCTGCCGGTATAGGGGGCGGGCGGTGCCTTGCTGCAGGCCAGGGTACGGTAGTCGGCCACCATCGCCGCCTGCGCCGTGGCTCGCGGCGGCCATAGCGACTGGGCCGCGGGTGCCGCCAATGGCGACAGGGCCAGGGCGATGACCAGGGCCAGGCTTGTGCGCTTCACAGGCATAGGCGGGTTTCCACGTCGGTGGCGGCGGTGCCGGGCTTGGTCGGCTCGAGGAACACTGAGAGCAGGTTGGCGCCAGCGAAGGCCGGGTCCTTGCTCAACTCCAGGTAGTACTGGCCACCGCTGACCACCGCTTCGCGGCGGAACCACACCTTGTCGCGGGCGCCGTTGTCGTAGTAGACGATGATGTAGAAGTCCTTGACGTTCCTGTCGCTCAGGCGGATGTCGAGAAACCCTCTTGCCCCTCCCAGCGCCTGGCGCGCACTGCCGGCATTGCTCAGCAGCTCGATGCGCTCGCCGACCTTCAGCGCCGGGCGCCGCAGCTTCGAGGCCAGCACCTCTTTCGAGGCCTTGCAGCCACCCTGGATGGCGGGCACCAACTGGCGGTACATCAACGGCGAGTCGAGCCGGTAGTTGGCCGGCAGTTCCCAGACGATCAGCTTGGGCGGTGCCTCGGGCTTGTAGTCGGCCGACAGCAGGTATTCCAGCAGCGAGCCGTCCTCGCCGACGCCCGGCAGGGCATAGTTGAGCACGTCCACGTCCAGGTACTGCTTGAGGTAGCCGTCGAAGTTGAATTGCTTGCTTTCGTCCTCGCGGGCAGCGGCGTTACTGTCGCCGACCAGGATCACCTCCGGGTCTGGCGCTTCGTCGAACAGGGCGTCGGCGCTGTCGGCCACCGGGATGGTCTGGTAGCCGCGCACGTACTGGAAACCATAGTTGTTGCCGCAGATATAGCTCAGCGCCAGGTTCAGGGTGCCGTCCTTGGGCACCATGACCCCGGGTTCGGTGCGGTAGTGCTTTTTGGTCAGCCCCGCGTAGAAGGGCTGGCGGCGGATCTCCTCGGCCATCAGGCGCGCGGTGGCTTCGGCACCGGCCGGGGTCCAATGGTGGTCGCGGCGGAAGAAGAACTCGGCCTTGGGTGGTTGCTGCACCAGTTGCATCATCGGCGCCACCACCGCGCCGCCCTGGCGCAACTGGCCCAGGTAGGTGGCGAGGTTGTGGCTGGCGCGGGGGTAGTCGAAGCCGTGCAGCCGATCGCCGTACAACTTGTCACGGTGCATCAGGCCTCGGGTCGGCTGGATGGCCATGGCCACCTGGATGCCCTGGCGATGGAAGGTGTCCATCAAGCGGGCGAATTCCGGGCGCATGGGCGCCGGGATGCCGAAGTCGTTGGTCAGGTCCACCGCTGAGCGGAACAGCCAGCGGTCCTTGCCGGGGACGATCTCGCGCATCAGCTTCATGCGCCCCTCGGCGTAGTGGCGCGGGTCGCTCAGGGCTGGGCAGACCAGGCATTGCAGGTCGCTACAGGCGGCCTTGTCGGCATTGGTACCGCTGGCCTTGGCAGGCTCGGCCGCCTGGGCGGCCAACGCGCCCAGCGCAAGGCCCGTGGCCAGGCCCAGGGAAAGAAGGGTGTTCATGTGCCGGTCATCCTTGCAGCGGGGCATCACTCGGTCGGGTCGATGCTGTTGGCCTGGCCCATGCTGCGATAGCCGGTGCCCTGGGGCAGCAGCACGTAGCTGTAGGAGCGGCCTTTCTTGAGGAACAGTTCGTCGAAGCTGGCGACCCGCTGGTCGGCGACGTAGGCGGCGAAGCCGATCTTGATTTCGTTGACCATGCGGCTGCCGGTCTGGCCGTTGCCCAGCGGCTCGACCACCACGTGCTTGCCGTCCACGGTCTTGAGCGCGGCCTTGGCCGGGGTCAGGTTGTAGAAGGCGATCTGTGCCTTCTTCGGTTCGTTGATGTACTTGTCGGCGATCAGCGACAGCTGCTTGCCGTCGTAGACCACGGTGCTGGCGGCGTTGGCCTTGAGCTGTGGCTCGATGGCCTGGGCGCCGACGGCGATCTTGTGTGGGCCGGCCGGGACGAAGCGGTAGCCGCTGAGCTGGCCCGGGGCGACCTTCTGTGGGTTGATCTTGCCGCTCAGGCTCACGTCGATGCTGTTGTCGGACAGGTTGAGCACACGCACGAACGCCGAGTCGGCCGGTGCCACGGCATCGTACAAGTCGGCATTGCCTTCGGCGGCGAGGGCCGCATGGCCGTTGGCTGCCAGGGTGATGGCGGTGAACAGGTGGGTAAGTTTCATCGGGCTCTCCTTGAATCGTCAGAAATGCTGGGGTTGGGTGCTGCGGCTGAGCGAGCCAGGGCGGTGGGCCAGCAGGGTGCGCAGGGGGAATTCCCAGACCACGGTG
The DNA here is from genome assembly GCF_040984075.1 of Pseudomonas sp. I2. Lineage (NCBI taxonomy): Bacteria > Pseudomonadati > Pseudomonadota > Gammaproteobacteria > Pseudomonadales > Pseudomonadaceae > Pseudomonas > Pseudomonas sp. I2. The sequence goes on along the minus strand of NZ_JBCGFQ010000001.1, from coordinate 172,574 downwards.
TCGATCTGCGGGTTGGCCAACTGATCGCTGGCCAGGAACTGGTTCATCGCCTCGAACGGCCCGCGGGCTTCCACGGCGATGCTCAGCAAGTCGCGGTTGAGGGCTTCCTTGAGAAAACCGACGAAGTTCCAGTCGTCGATCTTGCTGTAGCTGGTACCGACCAGCAGCAGGCTCTGGTCTTGCTCGGCGAACAGGTCGTCGGCGTCCTGGTCGGCCTTGAGGGTTTCGTAGAGATCGATGCGGCTCGGACCGAATTGTGGCGCGAGGCGAGCGTGGTCGAACTGCAGGTAGTTCATCAGGTCGCCCTTGACGTTCTTCTCGCCGGCCTTGTGCGAGCGATAGAGCTGGTCACCGAGCAGTTGCGGACGCTGGCGGGCCAGTTCGTAGGCCGACAGGCGTGCGCCTTGCGGGCTCCAATGGGTGTCGGACTTGAGGAACAAGCCTGGCCCTGCCAGGTTGCCGAGGAAGGCGCCGCGCAGCGGTACCACGTCCAGCTGGCGTGCCTGCAGCTCACCGACGAAGCGGTCGTACAGGCTCGTCACCCGTGGGTCGAAGGCGTGCTCGGCGTGCTCGGCATAGATGTCGAGCTTCATCGGCAGTGGCAGCAGCACCAGGTGCTTGCCATGCTCGGCCAACTGTTTCTCGACCTTGGCGATCTGCTCGAGCTGGGTCGCCACGTTGGCCTCCAGGTCATTGGGCACGCGGTATTCCTGGTTGGTGTAGAGCCAGCCGTCCTTGCCCAGTACCACGCCCTTGGTGCCTTCGCCGAACAGGTGGAACTGGGCGTCGGCCCACAGTTGCACCGACGGGTCGCGCAGGAAGAAGCGCTTGTCGTAGACCTGCTCGAACTTGCGCAGCAGCTTGCCGTCGACGAACAGGTTCCAGGCGTCGCCCTGGGTTCGGGCGAAGCTGAACACCGGTGGCAGCGAGTACACGAACATCGCCGCCAGCACCAGGGCGAAGAGAATGCCGTTGGCCTTGCTGGCCGAATTCATCACCGGATACATGGCCGTCTCCTAGAACTGGAAATACAGGAAGGGCGAGAAGGAATTGGCCGCCAGGCTGCTCAGCGCCAGCAAAAAGCCCCCCCACAGCAGCACGCTGTGCAGCACGCCGACATGGCGCATGAAATAGCCTTCCTTGTTGCCGGCGTAGAAGCGCACGTTGTTGATCCCGGCCAGGACCAGCCAGGCCAGCGCCACCAGGGCGAAGGCCATGGCCATCTTCGAGGCGCCGAGCACGTACAGCTCCAGCGAGCCGAAGCCGTTGAAGCCGAGCAGCGCCTGGTAGATGTCCAGGCTGTGGCGCAGGTCCATGGTGAAGAACAGCGGCATGCTCAGCACGATCAGCACCCCGGTGCGCAGGTTGCGGCCCAGGTGGTAGGGCGTGGTGACCTTGGTGGCGAGGTTGAACTTGCGCTCGATGACCATGCCGATACCGAAGAACAGGCCCCAGCAGATGAAGGCGAAGCTCGCCCCGTGCCACAGGCCCGACAGCAGCATGGTCCAGACCAGTGCCGGCAGGGCCCCGGCGACGCGCTTGCGCACCAGCGGCATGTACACGTAGTCGCGCAGGAAATGCGCCAGGGTCATGTGCCAGCGTGCCCAGAACTCGGTGATGCTCTGCGACACATAGGGCTGGTTGAAGTTTTCCGGGAAGCGAAAGCCCATCATCAGCGCCAGGCCCAGGGCCATGTGGCTGTAGCCGGCGAAGTCGAAGTACAGCTGCAGGGTCGACACCGCCAGGCCGAACCAGGCGTCGCTGAACTGCAGGGTGCCCTCGCTGACGAACAAGACGTTGATCGGCGCCAGGCGGTCGGCGATCAGCACCTTCATGATGAAACCGAGCATGAAGCGGCACACGCCCAGGGAGAACAGCTCCAGCGAATGGGTGCGCTCGCGCAGCTGCGGCGCCAGTTGGCTGTAGCGCAGGATCGGCCCGGCCACCAGGTGCGGGAACAGCGCGACGAAGGCGGCGAAGTCGATGAAGTTGCGCGTGGGTGTGGCGTCCTTGCGGTAGATGTCGACGATGTAGCTCAGGGCATGGAACACGTAGAAGGAGATGCCCAGGGGCAGGAAGATGTTCTCCAGGGTCCAGGTATTGATGCCCAGCGGCGCCAGCAGCATCGCCAGTACTTCGGCGCCGAAGTTGGCGTACTTGAAGTAGCCCAGGGTCGACAGGTTGCCGATCACCCCGAGCCACAGCAGGCGCAGGGCCCAGCGCTTGTCGCCGGCGTCCAGGCGCGCCTTGATGCGCAGGCCGAACCAGTAGTTCCAGTAGGTGATCGCCACGAACAGCAGCAGGAAGTCCGGGCGCCACCAGGCATAGAAGATGTAGCTGGCGGCAACGATCACCACCGAGCGCCACTGGGGCCTGGCCAGGAAATAGACGGCCAGGAACAGCGGCAGGTAGAGGAACAGGAAGACGTTGGAGGCGAAGATCATTGGCAGGGTCCGTCCTTAGTAGCTGATCACCACGCCGACGCTCAGCTGGTAGTCATCGCCGGTCTTCAGCGCGCTGCCGGCATTGAGGTAGCTGGCGCTGACCAGGGTGTTGACGTCCAGGTGCTTGCCATCGATGGCCACCGGAAACATCTTCCAGTAGTAGTTGAGGTCGACCATCTGCCCGATGTTGTCACCCTTGCCGTACAGGCCCCGGTCGAGCTGGTTCTGGCGCCTGGAGCGGGAGTCGGCGGCCATGCGGATCGGCAGTACGCCATCCTCGTCACGCAGGTTCAGTTGGGTGATACGCAGGTCCAGGGCACTGCGCGGTGTCGGCCGGGTTTCCAGGGCGATGCCGTAGTAGCTCAGGTTGCGCAGGTCGAGGCTGACGAACGAGCTGGTCAGGCGCGTGCTGTAGGAGCCCTGGCGAGTGATGCGGTCGGACTGGATCGGGTTGAGGCGAAAGCCGTCGTTCTCGTCACCGGGCTTGTCGGTCAGGCCGCCGCGCAGGGCGATGCGTGGGGTCCAGGGCAAGGCGTCGAAGCGCTTGCCGACCTCGCCGAGCACGGCCCAGCCCTTGCTGTCGTGGCCGGTGGTGGTGACGCCACTCTGGGTGGTGTTGTCCATCTTGCCGTCCAGTGCGGCCAGCTCCAGGTGGTAGTCGCTGAACACCGGCAGGGCGAGGTTGTCACCCTTGAAGAACAGGCCGTAGCGCAGGCCCTTGAAGTCGTAGCGGTCGTCGATGTCGTGGTCGCTGTGGTCGTTCTCGTGCATCAGGCGCACACCGATCTTGTTGTTCTGGCTCCAACGGTAGGCATACTCGCCCATCACGTAGAGCGTGCGCTCTTCGCTGGCGGCCAGGCTGTTCACGTCGGTGTTGTAGTTGTGGAACTTCTGGCCGACGGCGAGGAAGGCCTCGGAGAAGGTGTCCTGGTAGTTCAGGCGCAGCGATTCGAGGCTGTCGTCCCACCAGATGCCGTAGTCGTCCCAGAAACGCTGGCGGCCGATGGACAGGGAGAAGCGTGGATCGTCGCCGATCAGGTTGCGCTTGACGTACAGCTCGCGCAGCTCGGCATACCAGCCTTCAGGCTGCTCGCGTTCGTTGTCGTTGGTCGACTCGCTGGTGAGGTTGCTCGACTGGCTGGTGTCATAGTTCAGCCACAGGCGACCGTAGACCATCCACTTGGCCCAGCGTTTCTCCGGCGCGTACCAGGCGAACGAGGGCTCGTAGCGCAGGCTGTAGAACATTTCGCGGTTGCGATCGACCTGGGAGTCCTCCGGCCCGTAGCCGGTCTGCACGGTGAGCTTGTTGAAGAACTCCGAGGTGATCACCGGTTCGCTGCCGTCGGCGAGGACCACGCGCACCGGTTCGGTGCTGTCGGCCTCGGGGCCGGTGATCTCCTCGGCCGCCAGCGCCGCGGGCAGCGGGGCCAGGGCGAGCAGGGCGCCGAACAAGGGGTGATGGGCTTTCACAGGTTGGCCTCCTTCAACAGATCGTTGCGTGCGGCCAGGGCACGCTCGATGTCATCCTTGGGCAGGGTCTTTTCCAGGCGCTTGATCAGGCTGCGGGCGCCACGTTCGCCCAGGTTCAGGGCGATTTGGGCATAGGTGTAGGCCTTGACCGGGTCATGGCAGATGGCACGGCCGTAGGCGTGCAGGGTGGCCATGCGGTACCAGGCGGCGGTGGAGCCCTTGGCGGCTTCTTCGCGGAACAGGGCCAGGGCCTTGTCCTGGTCGGGCTGGTCCGCCACGCCCTTGCTGTAGTACTCGGCCAGCAGCAGGCCGGCGTCGGGATAGCCGCTCTCTTGCAGTTCGTCGATCAGCGCGCGGGCTTTGTCCGGGTCGAGGGTCAGCCAGTTGTTGACCATGTAGAACGACGCCTGCAGGGCCTTGGCCCGGGTCGGTTCGCGCTGGCGGACCTGGTCGATCAACGCCTGGGTTTGCTCGGCGTTGTGCTCGGTCGGGTTGGAGATCATGTAGTTGGCCTTGGACACCATGGCCGGCACGAAGCCACGGGCCACGGCGGCGTCGCGCCAGCGCTGGACCTGGGCGGTGGCTTGGGCCAGGGCATCGGCCTGGGCCTGCTCCAGGGCCAGTTGCCTGGGCGTTGGCGCAGGCTGCCCGGCCGCTGGCGGGTTGGCCTGGCGGGCGTAGCGGTCGGCTTCCTGCTCGGCACGTTGCACGCTGGCAATGCTGTCGAGCAGCGAGGCGATGCGGTGCACGATCTCCACCGGCAGTTGCGCGCGCTCCGCCTCCAGGGCCGTGGCGAAGGCCGGGAAGGCCCGGTCTTGGTCATCGCCCAGGAACCGGTAGTAGCGATCGACGGCACGCGCATCGACCCGCACGGCTTCGCGGTACCAGCGCTCGGCACCGGGGCGATCGCCCTGGCGCTCGGCCAGCACGGCGCGGTACAGCTGCGGGCGGCAGTTGAGCAGGCAGGACTGTTCGTACAGGCCCAGCAGCTGCGAGGCCTGCTCCACATCGACCAGCTCCGGATAGGTCAGGAACACTTCCAGGGTGGTGCTGGCGTTGCGTGGGTCGAGGCGGCTGGGGTACCGCGTCAACGCCTGTTCCATCCACGGGCGCTGCGCCTCGCGCAGGCTCGGCGTGCGGTCGATCAGGCGTGCCAGCGAAGCCAGCGCCGGGACCAGGCCGCGGCCGTCGGCGAAGGCCGCGTGGTACAGCGCGACCACCTCCTGGCGGCTGGCGCCGTCGCGCCCGGCCAGCACATCGCCCAGCAACAGCGTGCTGGCCAGGTCGCCCCGGGCCGCCAGCGCACGCAGGTCGGTGGTGACGTCGGCGCTGGGGTTCTTGTACAGCGCATAGCGGATCTGCTCCAGGCTCTGCCCGGCACAGGCCGCGCCGGCACAGGCCAGGGCGAGGCTGGCCAGCAGCAGGCGGGAGGGCGTCATCACGGTCATGGCGTCATGGTCCTCGCCCGTTTCAGCGTGCGCCGCCGAACGGCAGGCCCAGGTACAGGTCGACCGCCACCGCCTTCTGGTAGGCCGCGGCCGGCAGCGGGCTGTCCGGCTGGATGGTCAGGGCCAGGTTGCGGTTGATCTCGTCGACCCGGGCATCGACCACCTTGCCGCCGTAGTGTTCGTCGAGGCCGAACACTTGCATGTCCACCGAGCGCACACGGTCGACGTCGGCCAGTTTGTCGAACGGCACGTTGGCGCGCACGAACAGACCCTGATCCTTGGGCAGCAGGTGCATCAGCGGTGCTTGCTTGTAGCCGTAGCCGTCCAGGCGTTGGGCCGGGTAGTAGACCTGGCAGTCGCAGGGGCTGTTGATCACCGTCTCGATGGTGGCACGGCCGAGCAGGGCCTGCAGGTCGCCAGGGGCCAGGTCGGCCAGGGCCTGCATGTCCGCCGGGCTGGTGAAGCTGGTGGCCAGTTGGGTGGAGATGCTGGCCAGCGGTTGGCCGGCGTGGACCTCGGTGGCCCCGGCGGGCAGCAGGTACTTGACGTAGCCGTTGTCCGGCATGCTGATGACCTGGGCGTTGGTCGCCACTTGGGCCTGCACCGCCGGAATGCGGAAGAACAGCAAGTAGCCCTTGTACGCCACGAAGCCCAGGGCGGCCACGCCCGCGGCGGTGTACAGCAGGGTGCCGGCCATGGCCTTGAGGCGGTCGCCTGGGGTGCGCGCGGTGGCGTACTTCTGCTTGCGCTCCTTGATGTAGTTCTCGCGCTGCATCACGTTGAACAGGCCATTGATGTCGGCGATCTCGCCAGACATGTAGGCGTTGATGAGGTAGCGCAGGATGTCGCGCTTCTGTGCGTCGAGGTCGACGAACTGGGCGCCAACCTCGCTGCCGCGCTGGGAGACGATGCGGATCTTGCCGTCGATCGACAGGTCGACCTGGTTCAGGCGTAGCAGGATCGAGGCATCGTACAGGCTGCCGATCTTCAACGGTGCCTCGTGGAGCAGGCCCATGCCGCCCAGGGAGATGTCCTGCAGGGCGGCCTCGAAGGGCGCCTGGCCGCTGCCGGACAGGCGTACGCGGGCGTTCATTCGGGTGCGTACGTACTGGCGTTCGTCGATCGCCTCGTGGACGATGTTGGCCGCGGTCTTGCCGGGGGCCACGGGAGTGTTCGAGCTACTCATGTGCAGGCGCCTTTCCTTAACGTTGCGTGAGTTCGAGAAGTACGGTGATGACCCCGAAGAAGATGGCGATGGAGGAGCACAGCATCGCCTTCGAGGACCAGCGGTTGAGGGTGGCGTCGAAGTCGACGCTGCCGGTGGCCAGGGTGGTTTTCTGCCGCGTCCAGCTCTGCTGGTCCATGTGGAACATCGCGTAGACCTTCATCAGCGAACCGACGATCTGGTTGTAATAGAGAACGAAGGGGTACATCGGGCTGACCGGGTGCCCGGCGAACACGAACAGCACGGTCACCAGGCTGCGCGACAGCAGCACCCAGAACAGGTACACCAGCAGGTACTGGATACCGAACACCAGGCCTGCCACCACCGAGGCGGTCAGGCCCATCAGGCAGGTCCACATCGATACCCGCTGGTCGAGCAGCACGTACAGGGTGAACAGGCCCAGGCGCGCACGGCCGAGCAGGGCGGTGGCGCGGAAGTTCTGCCGCAGCGAGTTGCCGTACCAGCGGAACATCAACTGGCGAGTGGCGACCCAGAAGCTGTCGCTGGGCGGATGCTCGACGGTCAGGGTATGGCTGTCGGGCACATAGAAGGTGTCCCAGCCGGCACGCATCAGCGACAGCCAGCTGGACTTGTCGTCGCCGGTGAGAAACTGGAAGCGGCCCAGGCGCCAGTGCTCGAGGAAGTCGGCCTCGACGTCGCGGATGAACTCAGGGTCGGTCATCACGCTGGCGCGGAAGAACGACAGCCGTCCGGTCAGGGTCAGTACCCGCTGCGACAGGGCCATGGAGCACATGTTGATGTGCCGCTGGACGAAGCGCATCGAGTGCCACTGGCGCATCCAGCGGCTGCCCTCGACCTCGCAGAATTCGTTGGTGGTCAGGCCACCGACGTTTGGCAGCAGGGCGAACAGCTTGACCGCGCGCTCGACGCAGCCAGGCAGCATCATGGTGTCGCCGTCGACCACGCCGACCACCGCATCGTCCAGCGGCATCTGCCGGGACAGGGCGCGGAAAGCATGGGCCAGGCCGTCGCGCTTGCCGGTGCCTCGGGCCCGGACGATCACCAGCTTGATGTCGTCGCGGCCTTTGACCTCGTTGCGCATGATGTCCTTGATGAAGGTCTCGTCGCCTTTCTCGACGATCGAGGCGATCACCGTGCACGGTACTTTCAGCCGCTGCACTTCCTGGAACACCGACTGGTAGACCTTGAAGGTGGTCAGGGTCGGGATGCGGAAGCTGGTGACCACCATGAACATGTGCGAAGGCAGCGCCGCATCGCCCATGCGTTCGACCTGCCGGCGCAGGCGTGGGAACCGCCAGTGCAGGAAGTACATGCCGCGCAGGTAGTGGACGATGGCATTGCCGTAGCGCCACATCCCCAGGGTACCGATGATGAAAATGAACAGATGATGGTTCGGGTCCAGGTACTGTGGCGCGACCATCTCCGACGCCAGCGCGATCAGGCCGGCCAGGCAGGCCCAGGCGCAGAAGCTGACGCCCGCGCGCAGGTAGCCTGGTGCCTCGAAGGGCCGCTGTTGCTGTCGTTCCATGTAGCCTTTGCTCCTGTCTCGGGTGCCCGAGCCCCGCGCCGGACAGGCCGGGGCCTGTAGCGTGCGGGGCAGGGGGGGCGATGTGCGCGTCGATTACCAGCAGATACCCTGGCGCTGTGTATCGCTGACACCGGGCATGAAACCGACCAGGTCGATGACCTGCTTGCCGGTGCCGGCTTCCAGGGCACGGCTGAAGCGCTCGTCGTTGTTGCCCAGGACGATCACCTCGGCCTCGTCGATCACCCGCTCCAGGTCGCTGTGCAGCAGCGAGGAGACATGCGGGATCTTCGACTCGATGTAGTCGCGGTTGGCGCCGAAGACACGGGCGTACTCGACGTTGGCGTCATAGATACGCAGGTCGTAGCCCTTGCCGATGAGCTTCTCGGCCAGGGTGACCAGCGGGCTTTCGCGCAAGTCGTCGCTGCCGGCCTTGAAGGCCAGGCCCAGCAGGGCGACCTTGCGCTTGTCCTGGCGCTCGATCATGTCGAAGGCATGCTCCACCTGGCTGCGATTGCTGGCCATGATCGAGGCCAGCAACGGGTGCTCGACGTCCAGCTGGCTGGCACGGTAGGTGAGGGCGCGCACGTCCTTGGGCAGGCACGAGCCGCCGAAGGCGAAGCCCGGGCGCAGGTAGTAGCGCGACAGGTTGAGCTTGTGGTCCTGGCAGACCACGTCCATCACTTCGCGGCCATCGACGCCCGAGGCCTTGGCGATGTTGCCGATTTCGTTGGCGAAGCTGACCTTGGTGGCATGCCAGACGTTGCAGGTGTACTTGATCATCTCGGCGACTTCGACCGACTTGCGGATCACCGGTGCGTCGAGGCCCTGGTAGAGCGACTCGAGCAAGTCGCCCGAGTGGCTGTCCAGCTCGCCGATCACGGTCATCGCCGGGAAGTCGTAGTCCTGGATGGCCGTGCTCTCGCGCAGGAACTCCGGGTTGACCGCCACGCCGAAATCGACGCCGGCCTGCTTGCCCGAGTGTTGTTCGAGGATCGGGATCACCACGTTCTTCACCGTGCCCGGCAGCACGGTGCTGCGGACCACGACGGTGTGGCGGCTGTCCTTGTCGCGCAGCGCGGTGCCGATCTCGCGGCACACCGCTTCCATGTACACCAGGTCCAGGTCGCCGTTCTTCTTGCTCGGGGTGCCGACGCACAGCAACGACAGGTCGGTGGTCAGGATCGCGGCCTGGACGTCGGTGGTACCGCGCAGGCGGCCCTGGCGCACGCCATCGAGCAGCAACTGCTCCAGGCCGGGCTCGACGATGGGGGACTTGCCCTGGTTGATCAGGTCGATCTTCGCCTGGGAGATGTCCACACCCAGCACATGGTGCCCACGGGCCGACAGGCAACCGGCGCACACCGCGCCCACATAACCAAGTCCAAAGATACTGATGTTCATAGATCCCTCTTCCCAGGCACGGTGCAAGGCCGGCCGAGATACACAGTTCAAGAAGTTGTCGAATGGGCAGACGCGCAGAAGTAAGCCGCACTTGTACGTGGCGTTTGGGCTATTTCTTGGTGGTCTTTTTATATCCTAATGTTGTTTTTGTTAGTGCCGCAAGTGTTGCTATCTGCGTGCTCTGAAATACTCTAATTTAGTCTTGTTAAAGTTTAAAAACTGTTAAAAATCAATATGTTAAAGTTTGTTATTAGTTTGTCGTCAAAAAAATGATATCGGCGCGAATGTCGATAAAATGGCGTCAATCTGACGATTTTCAGGGTGTTTTCGGGGCTGTCCAACCCCGTGGTTTTTCATATTCATGTGTTCCCGTTAACTTTCGTGACTGCGTTTAGTTAGTTTCGAGAGACCTTGATGCACCTGTTGGGCGCGGGTTTTCACGTTTTCATGGGGCCATGCGGTATTGGGGGCGCCTTGCGCGATTGCACTGGCAATGATGGCTTGCAAACATTGGATCCAATGCTCATAGTGCCAACTGGATTTGCGGCTATTCACTCGGATGCCTCATGCATCCATAGGCATGTAAGGGAAAGGGGAAGTGATTCAGATGAAAGGATTCGGTCCGCGTTTGAGGGAAGAACGCGAGCGGTTGGGGCTGACCCAGCGGGGGTTCGGTGTGATCGGTGGTGTCGAACCCAATGCTCAGGGCAAGTACGAAAGCGGCGAGCGCACGCCACGGGTCGATTACCTCGCGGCGGTGGCCGCCAAGGGTGTGGATGCGCTCTATGTGCTCAGTGGCGTGCATACCCCCGCACCGCTGGAGAGCCTGAGCACGGAGGAAGACCGTCTGCTCGGTGCCTTTCGCCGACTGCCCCGGGACGACCAGGAAGCCGTCTGGCATCTGCTGAGCCGCCTAGCGGGAGAGGCCGACCCGGACCCGAGGGTACGCAAGCTCGACCGGCGCAGGCTGTTCAATGACGCGTTGCGCTAGTGGCCTGTACGAGCGCGTGCAGCTTGGCCTCTGCGTCCATACCGGGGACACGATTAACCGTACGGGCCACTAGGTCCGTGATGAAAAATTTTGTTAAGGTGGCGGGATCCAATCGCCCCACTGACGAGGTGTCTGCTTGATTAGGGTCCTGGTGGTCGACGATCACGATCTGGTGCGTACCGGCATTACGCGCATGCTGGCCGATATCGATGGCTTGCAGGTGGTGGGTGAGGCGGATTCCGGCGAGGCGGCGCTCAAGCTGGCTCGCGAGTTGAAGCCGGACGTGGTGCTGATGGACGTGAAGATGCCAGGGATCGGCGGCCTGGAGGCGACACGCAAGCTGTTGCGCAGCCATCCGGACACCAAGGTGGTGGCGGTTACCGTCTGCGAGGAAGACCCGTTTCCCACCCGCCTGCTGCAGGCCGGCGCTGCCGGCTACCTGACCAAGGGCGCGGGCCTCGACGAAATGGTCCAGGCCATCCGCCTGGCCTTCGCCGGGCAGCGCTATATCAGCCCGCAGATCGCCCAGCAACTGGCGCTCAAGTCGTTCCAGCCCCAGGGGTCGCCGTTCGATGCGCTGTCGGAGCGGGAGATCCAGATCGCCTTGATGATCGTCGGCTGCCAGAAGGTGCAGATCATCTCCGACAAGTTGTGTCTGTCGCCCAAGACCGTCAATACTTACCGTTATCGGATCTTCGAAAAACTCTCGGTCACCAGCGACGTCGAACTGACCTTGCTGGCCGTTCGCCACGGTATGGTCGACGCAAGTCTATAGCTCTTCATGTCGCAAAATTTTGATGCAAGCGCGTTCCTGGCGACCTGCAGTGGTCGCCCGGGCGTCTACCGGATGTTCGACGCCGAGGCGCGGCTGCTCTACGTGGGCAAGGCCAAGAACCTCAAGAAGCGCCTGGCCAGCTATTTCCGCAAGACAGGGCTGGCCCCCAAGACCGCTGCGTTGGTAGGGCGTATCGCCCAGGTCGAGACCACCATCACCGCCAACGAGACCGAGGCGCTGCTGCTGGAGCAGACCCTGATCAAGGAGTGGCGGCCGCCCTACAACATCCTGTTGCGCGACGACAAATCCTACCCCTATGTATTTCTGTCTGACGGCGCTTTCCCACGCCTGGGTATCCACCGTGGCGCCAAAAAGGCCAAGGGGCGTTACTTCGGTCCGTATCCCAGTGCCGGTGCCATCCGCGAGAGCCTGAGCCTGCTGCAGAAGGCCTTCTCGGTGCGCCAGTGCGAGGACAGCTATTACGCCAACCGTACCCGGCCATGCCTGCAATACCAGATCAAGCGCTGCAAGGGCCCTTGCGTGGGCCTGGTCGAGGCCGAGGAGTACGCCGAGGATGTGCGCCACTCGGTGATGTTCCTCGAGGGCCGCAGCCAGCAACTGGGCAACGAGCTCAATGCCGAGATGGAAAAGGCCGCTATGGCCTTGAACTTCGAGCGGGCGGCCGAGCTGCGCGACCAGATCGCCCTGCTGCGTCGGGTCCAGGACCAGCAGTACATGGAGGGCGGCTCGGGCGATGTCGATGTGGTGGCGGCCTTCGTCAACCCGGGCGGTGCCTGCGTGCACCTGATCAGCGTGCGCGGCGGCCGGGTGTTGGGCAGCAAGAACTTCTTTCCCCAGGTCGGTATCGAGGAGGAGGTGGCCGAGGTCATGGCCGCGTTCCTCTCCCAGTACTACCTGGGCAACGCCGAGCGCGAGCTGCCCGGTGAGCTGATCGTCAACGTGACGCACGAGGACTTCGCCGCCATCAGCGAGGCCGTGCAGACCCTGCGCGGTCGCGAGCTGGCCATCAGCCACCGGGTGCGCGGCACTCGCGCGCGTTGGCAGCAACTGGCCGTGACCAACGCCGAACAGGCCCTCAACGCCCGTCTGGCCAACCGCCAGCACATGGCTGCACGCTTCGAAGCCCTGGCCCAGGTGCTTGGCCTCGACGAAGTGCCGCAGCGCCTGGAGTGCTACGACATCAGCCACTCCAGCGGCGAAGCCACCGTGGCCAGTTGCGTGGTGTTCGGCCCGGAGGGCCCGCTCAAGTCCGACTACCGGCGCTTCAACATCGAGGGTGTCACCGCCGGCGACGACTACGCTGCCATGCATCAAGCCTTGATGCGCCGCTACGGGCGCATCAAGGAGGGCGAGGGCAAGCTGCCCGACGTATTGCTGGTGGACGGCGGCAAGGGGCAGTTGAACATGGCCCGCGACGTCATGCAGGCGCTCGGCTTGACCGAGCTGACCCTGCTCGGCGTGGCCAAGGGCGTGACCCGCAAGGCAGGCTTCGAGACCCTGTACCTCAATGACGTGGCCCACGAGTTCACCCTCAAGGGCGACTCCCCGGCGTTGCACCTGATCCAGCAGATCCGCGACGAAGCCCATCGTTTCGCCATCACCGGCCACCGCGCCCGCCGTGGCAAGGCCCGGCGCACCTCGAGCCTGGAAGACGTGGCCGGGGTAGGGCCCAAGCGTCGCCGCGACCTGCTGAAACATTTCGGTGGCCTGCAGGAACTCAATCGTGCCAGCATCGATGAGATCGCCAAGGCGCCGGGGATCAGTAAAAAGCTTGCCGAGTCGATTTATGCCAGCCTGCATAGCGAGTAGAATGCCTGGCTCAACCCGCAGCCAGTCGTACCGATGAATATTCCAAACCTGCTCACCGTTCTACGCGTTCTGCTCATCCCGATCTTCATCCTGCTGTTCTATGTGCCCTATCATTGGAGCTACATTGCCGCCAGCAGCGTGTTCGCCATCGCGGCCGCCACCGACTGGCTCGACGGCTACCTGGCGCGCCGCCTGCAGCAGAGCACGCCGTTCGGTGCCTTCCTCGACCCGGTGGCCGACAAGCTGATGGTCGCGGTGGCCCTGGTGCTGCTGGTGCAGGTCCATGCCAACTTCTGGCTGACCTTGCCGGCCGCGGTGATCATCGGCCGCGAGATCGTCGTCTCGGCTTTGCGCGAGTGGATGGCCGAGCTGGGGGCGAGGGCACACGTGGCGGTGTCGAGCCTCGGCAAGTGGAAGACTGCCGCACAGATGCTGGCGCTGGTGATCCTGCTGGCCAACCCGCCGGTGCTGAGCTTCTGGGTGGTGCTCGGCTACGGCTTGTTGCTGGTCGCGGCCGGCCTGACCCTGGTGTCGATGGTCCACTACCTGCTGGCTGCCTGGCCGCACCTGCGGGAAGGCTCGGAGCAGAAATAAAAGTTTTTTGAATCAAGGGGTTGACGTTATTTGGCAGATCGCTAGAATGGCAACCCATCACGACGCGGGAATAGCTCAGTTGGTAGAGCACGACCTTGCCAAGGTCGGGGTCGCGAGTTCGAGTCTCGTTTCCCGCTCCAAGATTCGATCCCTAGGTGTTCTGCCGGGATCAAAAGAAAGAGGCCTTATGGCCTCTTTTTTTCGTTTCTGCGCTAGGCATTACAGCCTGCCGGCATTGGAGCCGCTTCACGCCCCATCGCCGGCAAGCCGGCCCACAAGGGCCGGCGGTGTTCACGACACATGTGCCGTGCAGAGGGCCAGGGGCGCCGGCTTGCTGGCATGGGCTGCTAGCGATCCAGTTGGCGCTTGAGCTCAGCCTCGTTCCAAGCGCCACTGAGCGGCCCGCCCGGCAACCCTTGATCGGCTCGCGCCAGCGGCAACAGCACTGGTATGAAACCGGCATCGTGCACCAACCGGGCGCCCAGCGCCCGGGCTTGGGCGTCGTCCGCGAAGACAGGGATTGCCTTGCCCTGGCCGGATTGGTCCTTCATCGCTGCGTAACCTATGGCATTGAACGCCCGCACCAGGTGCACCCCGGGCAGGTAGTGCCGGTCCGCCAAGGCGACGCCCTGGGCCAGCGCCTTGCGCCCGGTTTCGCCGTCACGGCCGCTGAACGGGTTACTGGTGCTGAGGACCACCTTGCCGTCCAGCTTGCCCTTGAGCTGTTCGGCGAGTGCGGGCATGGCGCCGTACGGGACGCTCAACACGATCACCTCGCCCCATGCCGCGGCCTCGTCGACCGAGCCTGCCCGGGCATTGGGGCCGGCAGCCTTGGCCAGATCCCCCAACTGCTCGGGGTGGCGTGACGAAAACATCACCGAGTGCCCGGCCTTGGCCCATAGCGTGCCAAGCGTACCGCCGACGTTACCGGCGCCGATCACACCGATCCTGAGGGTGTCGGCCATCGCCTGGCCTGCACACAGGGCCAAGCCTGCGAATATCAGCAAGAAGATCCTCGACATGCGCTGCGCTCCTGGGTGGGAAACGGTCTTGTGAACACCGTAGTAGGGCCAGGGCATAAATGAAAGGCGCGCAGTCGTTCACCTCGATCCGGTTGTCCGGTAGACTGTGCCGCGGGTGCTAGCTGCATGAAGCAGTGAGGCAGGTTAAAGAGCAACGCAGGTCGGGCCGCCATGCGGGAGTTCTTGCGCCTATGCAAAAAACACAGGTACCTCGCGCCCAGCAACTGGCTGAGCGTGCTTTCGCCAACTTCGAGCGTTTTCTCCATATCGAAGCCGTCAGCGGCATCGTCCTCCTGATCGCCGCGATCGTTGCGCTGATCTGGGCGAATTCGCCCGCGGCCGACAGTTACGAGGCCCTCTGGCATACCCCGCTGACTATTGGCATCGGTTCGCTGGTGTACTCGCAGTCGCTGCATTTCTGGATCAACGATGGCCTGATGACCATATTCTTCCTGGTCGTGGGCATGGAGATCCGTCGCGAGATCCATGAAGGCGCGCTTTCCAGCTTGCGCCAGGCCACGCTGCCCATGGCGGCGGCAATCGGTGGGGTGGCCGTGCCCGCATTGATCTACCTGGCGTTCGGCCATGCGCCGGCGGAGCAGCAGGGCTGGGCCGTGCCCACCGCCACCGACATCGCCTTCGCGGTTGGCGTCCTTGCCTTGCTCGGCAAGTCGATCCCTTCGAATGTCCGCGTTTTCCTGCTGGCCCTGGCGATCATCGATGACATCATCGCCGTGCTGATCATCGCCTTCTTCTACTCGGGAGGCCTCGACTACAGTGGCTTCGGCGTTGCCGCGATTGGCCTGCTGATGGTGATCGGGCTGCAGAAGATCGGCATCGGTTCGGCGTACGCGTATGTCATTCCCGGCGCCATCACCTGGCTGGGCATCCTGATGACCGGCGCTCACCCGACGTTGGCAGGCGTAGTGCTCGGTCTCATGACACCGGTCGTCGCGATGCCCATGCGTGAGCGTCCGCTCGATGCCATCACGCGTTTCACCGATGAACTGCTCGGCCGCGCGAAGGCCCCTGAAAAGGGCGCCAGCGACCTGATGGACCCGCTGAAGCGCCTGCGGTTGGCCCAGCGCGAACTGCTGCCACCGGTCGTGCGCGTACAAGGTGCCCTGCACCCTTGGGTGGCCTACGTCATCATGCCGATCTTCGCCCTGGCCAATGCCGGTGTCGGCTTGTCAGGTGTCGACCTGTCTGCCGCAGCACCGCACTGGGTGATGATCGCCGTCGCCGCCGCGCTGGTGCTTGGCAAGCCCTTGGGGATCTTCAGCGTGAGCTGGCTGATGGTCCGGCTGGGCTGGTGCACCCTGCCTTCGGGCGTGACCTGGGGTGGCATCACCCTGATCGGCCTGTTGGGCGGCATAGGCTTTACCATGTCGATCTTCATCGCCAACCTCGCTTTCGTCGACCCAGGCTCCCTGGGCGCTGCGAAACTCGGCGTGTTGTCTGGCTCGGTAACGGCTGCCGTGCTCGGCCTGGCATGGGGTGTCTGGGGCATGCGGCGTGCTGCTGCACGCCGCAAGGTCGAAGCGAATTGATCTTCTCCAGGGAATACACTATGAAGCCGACATTCAGTCGCCGCCAACTGATCCAGGGCGCCATGGGGGGCTCGGTCATGCTGGCAACGCCCGCCTGGGCGTCCGACCCGGTTCACCAGCGCTTGCAGCACCTGGAGCAGGCGTTGGGCGGTACCCTGGGGCTTTGGGCGCTCGACACGGGAAGCGGCCGGCGGTTGTCTTATCGCAGCGAAGCGCGTGCCGCACTGTGCAGTACCTTCAAGGTCGTGCTGGCCGCTGCCATCCTCCAGCAGGACCAGGCCGAGCCCGGCCTGCTGGAGCGCCGCATCGCCTACACCGCCGAGCAGTTGGTGGTCTATTCGCCTGTCACCGAAAAGCATGTCGCAACGGGCATGAGTGTCGCTGAGCTCTGTGCAGCGGCACTGCAATACAGCGACAACACGGCGGCGAATCTCTTGCTGGGAGTGGTCGGTGGGCCGTCGAAGCTCACCGCCTATGCCCGCAGCATCGGCGACCCGGCCTTTCGCCTCGATCGATATGAACCGGCGTTGAACAGCGCGCTGCCCAATGACCCAAGGGATACCTCCACACCCTTGGCCATGGGCGTCACCCTGCAGCGCCTGTTGTTGACGGATGGCCTGCCGGCGGCGGCCCGACTGCGCCTGCAGGACTGGCTCAAGGGCAATACCACAGGCGATACCCGTATCCGCGCCGGCTTGCCTGAGGGCTGGGTGGTTGGCGACAAGACCGGTTCGGGTGACTACGGCGTTGCCAATGATGTCGGGATCATCTGGCCGCCAGGGCAGGCGCCCTGGATTCTGGCGATCTATACGCGAGGCCGGGACAAGACTTCACCTTGGCGTAGCGACGTCATTGCCGAGGCGACCCGTGTGGTCGTGGAGGCCTGGAAGGTGTGAGGGGTTGGCTGGGGTCCTGACATCACTGGTGTATGGCAAGGGTTCTTCACAAAGCTGGGCTGTGCTGTTGCTATGAGAGCATTTGGGGCTGGAAATCCTGGGGCCGCTTCGCGGCCCCTAATGATCACTGAATGCCTTCAGAAGAAATCATAGGGATACTGCACGATCAGCCGCAGCTGGTCGGACGAGCTGTCCGATGCCTGGTTGCCGATGCGATGGCTGGCATGGCGCAGGCGCAGCGACAGCCCTGCCAGCGAGCCACCCTGCACCACGTACTTGACGTCTACATCCCGCTCCCAGTGCTCCTCGCTGCTTTCACTGCCGTAATAGGCGTAGGGGCTGCCTGCCGGCATGTCGCTGGCGTCCACGCCCGTTCCCTTGATGTAGCGCATGCCGAAGCTCAGGCCCGGGACGCCGAGGCCGGCCATGTCCAGGTTGTAGAACGCTCCCCAGGAGCGTTCCTTCGGGCCATTGAAGTCCACCAGTTGCGACGAGTTGGCCAGGTAGATCGAGTCATGGTAGGTGCCCGGCCCCATGCCCAGGTAGTCGAAGGGCACGTCGCCATGGTTCTTCTGGTAGCTGAGCTTGAATGCATGGGCGCCCAGGGTGTAGGTGAGCGCCATCGACCACGCCGTGGTGTCGATTGGCCCGGCCAATGCCGAGCCGGTGTCGTCGGTCTTGTACAGGTTCAGGTCGACGCCCAGGCTCTGGCCTTCAGCCAATGGCTGGATGTAGGTCAGGCCACCATAGTACTGGCGCCAGATGTCCCGGTAGTCGGCTGCATAGAGGCTTAGGCTCAGTGCATCGCTGGCAGCGTAGCTGCCACCGGCGAAATCCACGGTATCGGTCGCCACGCCGGCATACGCGGCGTAGAAGTCATCGGAGGCGTTGGTACTGTTGAAATCCTTGGCGGCGGTCAGGTGGCCCGCCTCGAGCATCAATCCGGCCAGTTCCTGGCTGGTCAGCCACAAGCCCGTGGCCGTAGCCGGCAGCACGCGCGTATCGGCGGGGGCGAACACCGGATTGTACGGGCGCAGGTTGTTGCCGAACTTCAGCTCGGTGGCCGACACCCTGGCCTTCAACGCTCCGCCCGCCGAGCCGGAAGCATCGGCCGTGCCGTCGCCGTCGGGCACCAGCACCCCCGCTGTGCCCGAATAACGGTCGTTGCCGTACAGCTTGAAGACCTGGTAGCCGCTCAGGTTGACGCCAAAGCCGAACAGGCCCTGGGTGTAGCCCGAGGTGTAGTCCAGTTGCAAGCCCTGGCCCCATTCCCGGCGATCGGCACTGCCGCCATGGCCGTCATGGTTCCAATAGAGGTTTCGCGCCAGCAGCTTCAGGTGTCCCCTTTCGACGAAGCCCTCTTCGGCGGCCTTGGCCCCGACGGCGACCAGGCCCGACAGTGTCGCGCAGGCCAGCATACCCATACCACGTCCACTTCTTCTCATTATTGTCTCCCGCAGGATCATCTTGATGGCAGCAGCACCCGGGCACCTAGGTGCTGAGCAAGCGCTGGCGACCGCGAACATGCGCAGGCGATCGCACAGCGTGTCTGGAAACGGAGGAGGGGATCAGTCGGCAAGCCCGGCCCTGGATACCGGGCGGCCGCTCAATGGCATGGATACGTCGTCATCGCCGATGCCCACGAGCCCCTCGTTGGATAGCGCCTCGATGCGGTGGGCGGGCAGGTGCCCGTAGTCTTCGCGCATCCACTTGAGCAGCCCATGCATCTTCACCAGCAACACCAGGATGAAGGGAACGGCTGCCAGCGAGACCACGGTCTTGAGGGTGTGCAGTGGCGCGTCGATGTACAGCATGGCCAGGGGGATGGCCGCGAGCATCACGCACCAGAACAAGCGCAAGCCGGGCGAGGGATCCTCTCCCTCCTGGAGGTTGCGCATGCTGGTCGCGGCGATGGAAAACGCCACGGCGTCCAGGTGCGAGGCCAGGAACACTAGCATCAGAAAGAAGTACACCAGGGCTAGCACCTTGCCCATCGGCAGGCTGAGCAGCAGCATCGATACCACTGCCTCGCCGCCTGAGTCGTCGAGCAGTGCTGGCGAATCGATCACTCCGCCGAGGAACTGGGCGATGGCAAAGCTCTGCAGGCTGCCGAAGAACACCCAGCAACCGGCGCAGCCGCCCAGTACCATGGCGCAGATCACTTCCTTGATCGTGCGCCCTCGTGATACGCGGGTGACGAACAGCGCGACCCCCGGCGTGTAGGTGACCCAGAACAACCAGTAGAACACCGTCCAGCCCCGGGCGAATTCACCGGAGCCTACCGGGTCGGTGGCCAGGCTCATATGCACGAAGTTCTGCATCATCAGGCCGACGGCGTTGGCAACGTTGTTGAGAATGAAGCCGGTCGGGCCGAGCGCCAGGACGATGATCGCGAACACCAGGGTCAGGCCGCAGGCCGCATGGGCCAGTCGCTGCATGCCGCTGCCGATACCGATCCACGAACTGACCGAGAACACCAGCGTCACCGCGATGACCAGCGCGGCTTCCAGGCCGAAGCCCTCGTCCAGGCCGAACAACATCGATAGCCCTTTGGAAATGGTCGATGAAGACACCGTGATGGTGAGGATCAACCCACCGAAGGTCGCTAGCAGGAAGATCACATCGATCAGCCGGCCTGCCAAGCCCGCTGAGCGAATGCCGGTGATGGCCTCCACGGCGGCAGACAGGCTCAGCCCCGGGTTCTTGCGCACATGGAAGTGGTAGGCCATCGCCAGCGAGGCGATACCATAGATGGCCCAGGGCGTGATGCCCCAGTGGAAGAACGAATAGGCGATGCTGAACTCCAGCGCTTCCTTGCTGCGCGCGACGATGCCCAGCCCGGGGCTGACGTAGTAGAAGGTCCATTCCATGAACGCCCAGTACATGGTGGCCGACCCCAGCCCGGCGCAGATGAACATGAACACCCAGCTGACGTTGCCATATTGCGGCTTGCCCTCGCCGAGACGGATGTTGCCGTACTTGCTGAAGGCGATCCAGCCAATCAGTACCACGCACAGGAAGCCGATCATCTGGATCACCGCGCCAAACACCCGCGTCGTCGCTTCGAATGCCTGGTGGGAAAGCGCCATGGATTGCTGGGGGAAGAGCATCAGGCCGGCGACCGTGAGGCCGATCACCAGGATGCTGGACAGGATGAGGGGGATGTCCACGCGGTGGACGGCGGGCACGCGGCGTTTTGAATCGGCTCCAAGCATCACGACCTCTCGGTTCTTGTTATGGCGGCCAAAGGTGATAGGGGCTTGCGGCGGTGCGCTCTCCACCAGCCAGCTGACCTATTCATGGTTTTTATGGGATAGTGACGCAGCCCAGTCTCGCCATTGCTGCCCGATTGGGTAAACCCCACGACCAGAGATGATTAGGATAAGTCCAGCTTATGGATCGTCTGCCCCTGGAGTTGTTGCGCGCCTTCGAGTCGGCGGCCCGTCATCAGAGTTTCACCGCGGCGGCGGTGGAGCTGGGCACCACCCAGCCGGCGGTCAGCCAGCAGATCAAGCGCCTCGAAGCCCTGCTGGAGGTGCGCCTGTTCGACCGTGTCTACCGGGGTATCAACCTCACCGAGGGCGGTGCCGTGCTGCTGCAGCACGTCCAGGCTGGCCTGGGCGAATTCAAGGCCGGTATCGACGCGGTCAAGGCCCGCCAGCCCCAGGAGGTGGTGCAGGTAGCGACCGACTATGCGTTCGCGGCCTTGTGGCTCATGCCGCGCCTGCCGCGTCTTCGCCAGCGCCACCCGCACCTGGAGGTCAGCATCCAGACCAGCGAACGCAGCCCCCTGGGCCTACGCGGCGACATCGACCTGGCCATCGTCTTCGGCGATGGCCGTTTCAAGCACGGCGAGGCCCTGCGCCTGTTCGGCGAAGAAGTCTTCCCTGTGTGCAGCCCGATGCTGCTCAACGCGCGTACCTTGCCCCTGGCACCCAGTGCGTTGGCCGAGCTGCCGCTGCTGCACCTGCGAGCCGACTCGCACAGCCGTTGGTACGACTGGCCTCGGCTGTTCCGCGCCCTGGGCATCGGCGCCGCGCCCCCTACCGGGCTGAGCCTGGACAACTACAGCCTGCTGATCCAGGCGGCCATCGCCGGGCAGGGCGTAGCCATCGGTTGGCGGCACCTGGTGGACGACTTGATCCGCCAGAACCTGCTGTGCCGCCCGCTGAGCCAGAGCGTCGAGTCGCCGTTCGGCTATTACGCCATCCTGCCCGAGCGCAAGCGCCGGGCGCGCATGCTCGAGTCGGTCACGTCGTGGCTGATGGAAGAGCTGGGCAGCGAGTGCGATGCCTGGGCAAGTTCTAGACAGCCGGATGCCACCAACGCCTAGAAAAAGCTGCGCTGGGCCTTGAGCGTCACCATGCTTTCGCAATAGCGGTTGATGCCGGCATAGGCATCGCAACCCACGCCGCGCAGGTCCGAGTTGCTGTAGATCAGGTTGAGGTCGATGCCCAGCCACGGGCGTGACAGCTCCAGCGACCAGTCACTGAAGGCATCCACCTGGCTGCCGTCGCCAATGGTGAAGGGCGTGCCCAGGCGATGGTGGGCGACCTTGACCGTGAGGTCGACATCGAACAAGGGCAGGTGGCCGAGGTCGGCGAACAGCGTACCGGTGCGATTGTTCGGGTTGTCGCGCAGTGCGCCGCCGAAATGGCTGCCCAGCACCGAGATGCCGCCATACAGGGCATAGCTGTCGCTGCCGGCGAGGTAGGGCTGGCTGTAGTGGATCAGCCCCGCCTCGAAGCCCAGGCTGTCGTCGAAACGCCGTTTGTAACCCAGGTAGCTGTCCAGGCGCAGGGTAGAGGTGGGCGTCAGGCCCATGCTCGGGGCGTATTGGCCGAAGTACCAGCCGCTGGGGTGGCTGAGGTCGAGGCCGCCGTGGAAGGCGCCGACGGCACTGGGCGACACCAGCCCATGGGCCATGGTGCGGGAGGCGTCGGTGCCCAGCTTGAAATCGAAGTCGCCCAACTGGCGCTGGATCTGCTGGGCCTGTAGCGCTGGGCTGAACACCAAGGCTGCAGCCAGCAACAGAAGGGGCCGGGTCATGCTCGCCGTCCTGGAAAGCCTGTTTTGGAGGGGCAGAGGATAACGGTGTTGGGCAGCGGGGGAAACCGCACGATCCGTCACGACCAAGCCAGAGGCGCGCTGACTGGTTGGTCGCTCAGAGGATGAGCCGCGACGGTATCGGATAGCAGTGCTTTGTTGGCGGGCAAGATAATCGGGCCGCGCATCGCGTTCGCCTGTGGGTGCACAGGGTGTATGGCAATTACAAATCCAAGAAACCCAGAAAGGGGCTTTAAGTGATGGCAGCGCAAGACAACGATGAAACGCTGGCTCTCGGTGTGACCGATCCTTCGAAAACCCAAGAGGCAGAGCAGGATCGCGACCGTGAGGGCAAGATCGACTGGGTCGTCTTCGGTATCACCAGTATCGTCGCTGTCGCCTTCGTCATCTGGGGCTTTCTCAATCAAGCGAGCCTTGCCGCCAGCGCCTCCACGGCGCAATCCTGGGTCATCGTCAACTTTGGCTGGTTCTTCGTACTGACCTCTACCGTATTCGTGGTCTTCGTGCTTTGGCTGGCCGCCAGCCGGTACGGCAAGGTCCCGTTAGGGCGTGACGGCGAGCCCCCGGAGTTTCGCACGGTTTCCTGGGTTGCCATGATGTTCAGCGCCGGCATGGGCATCGGCCTGATGTTCTTTGGCGTCGCCGAGCCGCTTTCCCACTACGTGACACCGCCCCCCGGCACGGCGAGCGGGCAAACCAGCGAGGCGATGCAAGTGGCCATGGCGACCACGCTGTTCCACTGGACCCTCCATCCGTGGGCCATGTACGCCATCGTCGGGTTGGTGATCGCCTACGGCACCTTCCGCCGTGGCCGTTCGCAGCTCATCTCCGCAGCGTTCCGGCCATTGATCGGCAAGCACGCCAATGGCCCGGTAGGCCGTGTCATCGACATGATGGCCATCTTCGCCACCCTGTTCGGCTCGGCGGCCTCGCTCGGCCTCGGTGCCCTGCAGATCGCTGGCGGTCTCGAACACAATGGCTGGATTGAAAACCCCGGCAAGCTTTTCTACCTGTCGATCATCGTCGTGTTGACCGTCGCCTTCGTCGCCTCGGCGGTTTCAGGGATCGGCAAGGGCATACAGTGGCTCTCCAACACCAACATGGTGCTGGCCCTGGTGCTGGCGGTGTTCGTGTTCATGGTGGGCCCTACGCTGCTGATGTTGAACCTGCTGCCGACGTCGATCGGTGTATACATCAAGCTGCTACCCGAAATGATGGCCCGCACCAGTGCCAGTGGCGGTGAGCAGATGGACACCTGGCTGGCCAGCTGGACGGTGTTCTACTGGGCCTGGTGGATCTCCTGGACCCCCTTCGTCGGCATGTTCATCGCGCGCATCAGCCGCGGGCGCACCATTCGCCAGTTCGTCACCGGTGTGCTGCTGGTGCCGAGCCTGGTCAGCCTCGTCTGGTTCACCGTGTTCGGCGGGGCCGGCATCGACGCCGTGCGCGAGGGGAGCCTGTTGCTGGTCGATGGCGTCGTGAACAGCAACTACGCCCTTTACGAGCTGCTGGAAAGCTACCCGCTGGCGTCTGCAACGTCGGTACTGGTCATGCTCCTGGTGGCCATCTTCTTCGTGTCCGGCGCCGATGCCGCCTCGCTGGTCATGGGGACGCTGTCGGAGCACGGCACCACGGAGCCTTCGCGCGCCACGGTGATCTTCTGGGGCGCGCTCACCGGGACGGTCGCTGCGATCATGCTGGCGATAGGCGACCCGCGAAACCCCGGCGCGGCGCTCACGGGCCTGCAGAACCTGACCATCATCGTCGCGTTACCCTTCGTCATCGTGATGGTGCTGCTGTGCCTGGCGCTGTACCGCGACCTGCGCAAGGATCCGATGATGTTGCGCCATGTGCGCGGCACCGAGCTGATCGAGAAGGCCGTGCTGTATGGTGCGGTCAAGCATGGGGAAGAGTTCTATATCGTGGTCCGGGAGAAGAAATCCGCCGTCGAGCGCTCCCGGGGCGAAGCGAAGGTGCTCGAGACCTGACACTGCCCGAGTGTTTGCAGGGCAGCGCAGGCGCTAATTGCGCAAGCCGATGTCATGGCCATGTTCTGCGCTGTCTGCAGGTGTAGTTTGGAGCCGGCCGTGGGGCGCTTGCATTCACATGTCGATCAGGAAGGTGTTTGCCTTGATTGAGTCACCATTTTCGGCCTCAAACGTCACGGATAGGGCGTAGGTGGCTACCATCCGGTCGGTTGCCTCGATTCGAAGCTCAACACGGGCGAGGCCATCCGGGCCGACTTCGATAGGCGGATTGAGTGGCATGCGCACTACACGAGCATCCACGACTCGACCCGTTGTCCAAGGGGTGTTCAACGCTGTGGGCCTATCCCGGCATGAGTGATCATCAGCGCCGATAATGGCGATGATCATGCTTGTAGCGATGATCATGCCCATGTCGGTGCTGCATCGCTCGGTAATGATGGCGTTCCCAGTCGCGACGGCGCTCGGCTTCGCGGCGGGCCTGCTCCCTGCGCCATCTGTCCCGGCGCCAATCGCTTCGATGATCGTGCCAGCGGCCGTCATGCCAGTGTCGGTCGTCATGGGCCAGCAATGGCCCGGGCTGCTGGCCGGTCAGGCTGGCCAAGGTTGGCCACGGGTTTTCGGAAGGCTGTACCGGCGCCTGGGCGGTCGTGACTTTGGTCGCCAAAGCTGGGGGCGGGGTCTTTATCTGCGTTGCCGATGCCGAGCCCATTGCCGCGAACGCGAACAGGCCAAGGAGCACCATCCGGGGGACATGGAGTTTCATGAACGAAGACCACCTCTGATTGACAATGGGACACGCGGCCATCCGGCGGCGGGAAAGCATCGAAGTCGTGCTCGCCGACCTCTGGGCTTATCCCATAGACCGGTAAATAGGAAAAAGTTCTAAGGACAGTACGTTGGCGTAGGGAAGGCTTCCATCTCGCTCGGGATGATGATTGCGCTCGAAGCGCTACGGATGAGTGTGATCGTACAACTGCTTGCGCTATCATGACGGCTGTCTTTCAACGTGAACGCAAGGGCATGACAGAGCAGCAGGTACAGACCCGGACTCGGCGCAAACCGCGCAGTCTGGCCCAGGAACTGGTCACGGTGCTGACTGAGCGCATCCGCAGCGGTCAGCTCAAGCGCGGCGACAAGTTGCCGACCGAATCGCAGATCATGGCCGAGGAGGGCGTCAGCCGCACCGTGGTCCGTGAGGCGATCTCCAGGCTGCAGGCGTCGGGCCAGGTCGAGACGCGCCACGGCATCGGCACCTTCGTTCTGGACGCGCCGGCCAGCAGTGGCTTGCGCATCGATCCGGCGACCATCGTCACCTTGCGCGAGGTGTTGGCCGTGCTGGAGCTGCGCATTGCCCTGGAGGTCGAATCGGCAGGCCTGGCGGCCCAGCGGCGCAGCGACGAGGCGCTGGCGGCCATGCGTGAAGCGCTGGACGAGCTCAACGAAGGCGTGTCCCATGCCTCGGACGCCGTCTCGGCGGATTTCCAGTTCCACCTGCTCATCGCGCAGGCCAGCGGTAATCACTACTTCGCCGACATCATCGATCACCTGGGCACCAGCATCATTCCGCGCACGCGCCTCAACTCCGCACGCCTGGCCCATGACGACCAGGCCCACTACATGAGCAGGCTGCGCCACGAGCATGATGCGATCTACGAGGCGATCGCCCGGCGAGACAGCGAAGGGGCGAAGATGGCGATGCGGATGCACCTGTCCAATAGCCGGGAGCGGTTGCGCCAGGCGCATGAGGAAGCCGAGGCGCAGGGCGCCTGAGGCCGATGGCTTGCTGTTCACTCAAGATCCTGGGGGCGCGAAGCGGCCCCCTGGGATCTGACGAACTCAACCAATGGCGCCTGTGCTCCACTGCCCATTGACCAACCGGCGCAGCGCCAGCGGGTTGCTGTCGCGCAACGCTTCAGGCAGCAGCGCCTGCGGGTAGTTCTGGTAGCACACCGGGCGCAGGAAGCGATCGATGGCCAGGGTGCCGACCGACGTACCCCGTGCGTCGGAGGTCGCCGGATAAGGGCCGCCATGGACCATGGCATCACACACCTCGACGCCGGTCGGGTAGCCATTGACCAGGATGCGGCCGACCTTTTCCTCCAGCAGCGGCACCAGCCAGGCGAAGGCTTGCAGGTCTTCCGGCTCACCGATCAGAGTCGCTGTCAGCTGGCCGCGCAGGCCTTGCAGCGCAGCCCGCAACTGCTCGTTGTCCTGGGCTTCCACAGCGACGGTCGTGGGGCCGAACACTTCCTCTTGCAACAGCGGGTCGGCGTCTATCAACAGCTGGGCGTCGGCCTTGAACAGTTGGGCCTGGGCCTGGTTGCCGCCCTGGGCGCGCCCGGCCAGGTGACGGATACCCGCGTGGGCATGCAGGTGTCCAAGGCCTGCGGTATAGCTGTTCAACCCGCCGGCGTTGAGCATGGTCTGGCCCGCCTGCTGCTCCAGATGCTGGCCGAGATCGGCGAGCAGTTGGCTGTACTGCGGCGATCGCAGGCCGATGACCAGGCCCGGGTTGGTGCAGAACTGGCCGGCGCCGAGGCAGACCGAGCCTGCCAGTTCACGGGCGATGGCTTCGCCGCGCTTGGCCAACGCGCCCGGCAGGATGATCACCGGGTTGATGCTGGACATCTCGGCGAACACCGGGATGGGCTGTGGGCGCTCGGCCGCCATGCGGCACAGGGCGTCACCCCCTCTGAGCGAGCCGGTGAAACCCACCGCCTGGATCGCGGGATGCTTGACCAGCCATTCGCCGACACCGCCGCCGAAGACCATGTTGAACACGCCCCTGGGCATGCCAGTACGCTCGGCGGCGCGCTGGATCGCGCAGCCGACCAGGTCGGCGGTGGCCATGTGGCCGCTGTGCGCCTTGAAGACCACCGGGCAGCCAGCGGCCAGGGCGGCCGCGGTATCGCCGCCGGCGGTAGAGAAGGCCAGCGGGAAGTTGCTGGCGCCGAACACCGCGACCGGGCCTACACCGATGCGCATCTGGCGGATGTCCACCCGTGGGAGCGGTTGGCGTTCGGGCAATGGGAGGTCGATACGTGCACCGAGGAAGTCGCCGCGGCGCAAGACCTCGGCGAACAGGCGCATCTGGCCGCTGGTACGCCCTCGCTCGCCCTGGATGCGTGCCGCAGGCAGCGCGGTTTCACGGCAGACGATGTCGACGAAGGCGTCGTCCAGTTCGTCGAGCTCGGCGGCGATGGCGTCGAGGAACTCGGCGCGGCGAGCCGGGGCCAGGTGGCGGAACTCGGCGAAGGCGTTGGCGGCGGCGCGGGCGGCCTGGTCCACCTCGGCCTCGGTGGCCTGGAAGAACACGTAGGGCAGGGGCTCGCCGGTGGTGGCGTCCAGGCTCTGGAGGCGTTGCGTGCCAGTGGCGCTGCGTTGCCCGGCGATGAAGTTGTGGCCGAGGATCTCAGGCATGGAGTACTCCTGTATGAATGTGATTGAGCGGGCGCCGCAGGCCGTTCAGGTAATCGGCGCCGGATTGAACAGGGTGATGTCGTTGTGCAGCTTGTGCCGCTCGGCCCAGGTCTGCTTGCGACCGCTGGCCACATCCAGGTAGTAATGGAACAGTTCCCAACCCAGCTCCTCGATGGTCGCGCGGCCGCTGGCGATGCGCCCGGCGTCGATGTCGATCAGGTCGGGCCAGCGCTGGGCGAGTTCGGTGCGTGTGCACACCTTGACCACCGGCGCCATGGCCAGGCCGTAGGGCGTGCCGCGCCCGGTGGTGAACACGTGCAGGTTCATCCCCGCCGCCAGTTGCAGCGTGCCGCAGACGAAATCGCTGGCTGGCGTTGCGCAGAAGATCAGGCCTTTGCGCGTGACGCGCTCGCCAGGGCCGAGCACGCCCTGGATGGCGCCGCTGCCGGACTTGACGATCGAGCCAAGGGATTTCTCGACGATGTTCGACAGCCCACCCTTCTTGTTGCCCGGCGTGGTGTTGGCGCTGCGGTCTGCCGCGCCTTGCTGCAGATAGCGGTCGTACCAGTCCATTTCGCGCACCAGGGCGTCGGCCACCGCCTGGCTCTCGGCGCGCGAGGTCAGCATGTAGATGGCGTCGCGCACCTCGGTGACTTCCGAGAACAGGACCGTGGCGCCTGCGCGCACCAGCAGGTCGGCGGCAAAGCCTAGCGCCGGGTTGGCGGTGATACCGGAGAACGCATCGCTGCCGCCGCATTGCATGCCGAGGATCAGCTCACTGGCCGGGACGGTCTCGCGGCGGCGCTTGTCGAGCTTGGCCAAGCGTGTCTCGGCAAGGGCCATGATTTGCTCGACCATCTCGACGAAGCCCAGGTTGGCATCCTGTAGGCGGTACAGCCAAGGCTCGTTGAGGTCGACTGAAGGATCGTCGACGTGCATCACCTGGTCGGCCTGCAGCTTTTCGCAGCCCAGGCTGATGACCAGCGCCTCGCCGCCGAGGTTGGGGTTGCGCGCGAGGTTGCGCACGGTGCGGATGGGGATGTAGGCATCCCGGGCGTTGATCGCGACGCCACAGCCATAGCTGTGGGTGAGGGCGACGACATCGTCGACGTGGGGGTATCTGGGCAGCAACTCTTCGCGAATGCGTTTGACCGCATGGTCCAGCACGCCGGTCACGCATTGCACCGTGGTGGTGATGCCGAGGATGTTGCGCGTGCCCACAGTCCCATCGGCGTTGCGAAACCCCTCGAAGGTGTAGCCTTGCAGTGGCGGCAAGGCCTCGGGGACGGCATCGCAGCGCGGCAGGCTGGCCAGTTCCGGAGCGGCAGGCATGGCCAGTTGGCTTTCCTTGACCCAACTCCCCCGGCGCAGGTCTTCCAGGGCATGGCCGATGATCTGTCCGTAGCGCCGTACGGGTTCTCCCTTGGCGATATCCACGGTGGCGACCTTGTGGCTTTGCGGTACGTCTTCGACCAGGGTCAGGCCGTCGGCGAAGCTGGCGCCTTCCCCCAGGCCGCCGTCGTTGACCACCACCACGACGTTGTCATCGTCGTGCAGGCGGACGTAGCGGGGCGAGTCGGAGTGTTCGATCAACTGCATGATGGAGCCCTTCTTGTGGTGTTCACAGGCGTGTTTCACTCAATGGCGCGAGCCGGCCAGTTCGCTGCTGGCGGCCATGCCTGGCGTGGCGTCATCCTTTGGGACGTCACGCAGCTCGATGCGCTTGATCGGGCCCACGATCACCAGGTAGCTGAACACGGCGACCAGGGCATTGGCGCCCACGTACACCAGCGCCCATTTGAACGAACCCGTGGCGCTGATGATGTAGCCGATGACGATCGGCGTGGTGATCGAGGCGATGTTGCCGAAGGTGTTGAACATGCCGCCGGACAACCCGGCGATCTGCTTGGGCGAGGTGTCCGAGACCACCGCCCAGCCCAGGGCGCCGATGCCTTTGCCGAAGAACGCCAGCGTCATGAAACCCACCACCATCCATTCGGCCTCGACGTAGTTGCAGAAGATCATCGTGGTCGACAGCAGCAGGCCGCAGACGATTGGCAGTTTGCGCGAGAAGGTCAGCGAGTGGCCACGGCGCAGCAGCCAGTCCGAGATCACGCCGCCAAGCACACCGCCGACGAAACCGCAGATGGCCGGCAGCGAAGCGATGATGCCGGCCTTGAGGATGGTCATGCCGCGCTCTTGCACCAAGTACACCGGGAACCAGGTCAGGAAGAAATAGGTGATGGCGTTGATGCAGTACTGGCCAAGGTAGACGCCCAGTAGCATGCGGCTGGTCAGCAGCTGCTTGATGTAGCCCCACTTGGGGCCGTCGTTGGCACGTTTCTGGCCCATGTCCACCAGGCCGCCGTTCTGCTCGATGTGTGCGAGTTCGCTGCGGCTGATGCGCGGATGCTCCTTGGGGTTGTAGATGGTCTTGAGCCAGACACCGGAAAACACGATGCCCAATGCGCCCATCACCACGAACACGTGCTCCCAGCCGAAGCGGAAGACGATCCAGCCCATGATCGGGGCGAACAGCGCCGTGGCGAAGTACTGCGCCGAGTTGAACACCGCCGATGCGGTACCGCGCTCGGCGGTGGGAAACCAGGCGGCAACGATGCGGGCATTGCCAGGGAACGACGGCGCTTCGGCAAAGCCGACCAGAAAGCGCAGGGTGAACAGGGTCACCACCGCCCAGGCCACCGGCAAGCCGCCGACGAAGCCTTGCAGCAGAGTGAACAGCGACCAGGTGAAGATGCTGAAGGCGTAGACCTTCTTCGAGCCGAAGCGGTCGAGCAGCCAGCCGCCGGGGATCTGGCCGGCCACGTAGGCCCAGCCGAAGGCCGAGAAGATGTAGCCGAGCGTCACCGCATCGATGCCCAGGTCCTTTTGCAGGCTGGAGCCAGCGATGGCGATGGTGGCACGGTCGGCATAGTTGATCGTGGTCACCAGGAACAGCATGAGCAGGATCAGGTAGCGTACATGCGTCTTTTTAGTCGCTTGCATTGATGGAGCTCCCACTAGTTATTGTTGTGCGGGGATCGGGTATGGGCCGAAGCGGGATGGCTCCGCTTCGGCCATGGCAGGGCAGGTCGCCAGGGCGCCGCTTATTGCGGGCCCATCTTGTCCATCAGGGCTGCGAGCATCCCGTACTCTTCGGCGGTCAGGTCGGTCAGTGGCGTGCGCACCGGGCCCGCATCGTAACCGGCGATTTTCGCTCCGGCCTTGACGATGCTGACGGCGTAACCGGCCTTGCGATTGCGGATATCCAGGTACGGCAGGAAGAAGTCGTCGATCAGCTTGGCGACGGTGGCGTGATCATCGCGGGCGATGGCGTGGTAGAAGTCCATCGCGGTCCTGGGCACGAAGTTGAACACCGCCGACGAATACACCGGGACGCCCAAGGCTTTGTAGGCTGCAGCATACACCTCGGCGGTCGGCAGGCCACCCAGGTAGCTCAAGCGCTCGCCCAGGCGGCGACGAATCGACACCATCAGCTCGATGTCGCCCAGACCGTCCTTGTAGCCGATCAGGTTCGGGCAGCGCTCGGCCAGTTGTTCGAGCTGCGTGGCATTGAGGCGGCAGACGTTGCGGTTGTACACCACCACGCCGATTTTCACCGACTTGCATACGGCCTCGACGTGGGCTGCAACGCCGTCCTGGCTGGCCTCGGTGAGGTAGTGGGGCAACAGCAGCAGGCCCTTGGCGCCCAGGCGTTCAGCTTGCTGGGCATATTCGATGGCCTGGCGGGTGGAGCCGCCCACGCCGGCGAGTATCGGCACCGAGCCTGCGCAGGTATCCACGGCGGTCTTGATGACTTGGCTGTATTCGCTGGCCGCCAGGGAGAAGAACTCACCGGTGCCGCCAGCGGCGAACAGTGCGCTGGCGCCGTAGGGGGCCAGCCATTCCAGGCGTTTGACGTACCCGGCCGGATTGAAGTCGCCCTGGGCGTCGAAGTCGGTGACGGGGAACGACAGCAGGCCATGGGAGAGGATGGATTGCAGCTCTTGTGGGGTCATTGTTGTAGGCATCCTGTGGCGCTTGGGGTGGGGTTTTAAAGTTGAGGTAGGTTATCGTACAACTTGGCGGGTGCCTAGCCCTCACGTGAAGATTGTTTGACGTGGAGATCTAGCAGATGGCGACTACGGCGGGGTTTGATCGCAAGAGGTAGGGCGGGGAAAACAACTGTTGTCGTATCAGTTTGAGGAGTATGCAGTGACCAGCGACACCAAGCGCCTTGGCATCGCGCTGGTTCGGCCAGCGCGGTGCTTAACGTCTGGCATCGCCTGGCGCTTGCTCTCCACGGTGGCTGTTCTCAATACTCGCGCAGTGTCGAGCCTGGGCGTCAGGGTCAGCAGGGTGGCGGCAAGGGGGACGGCAAGAAGGCTGCCAGCGACGGACATGGCGGGGCCTGGGCTGGTGGGTTACGCGCACGTTAACGTGCAGGGCATTGGTTTGCCACTCGACGCATTGCTTCCCGTGGAGCTTGCCGCTAGAGTCTGGGCCAGGGCGTACGCTGCGCCTGCGGTCCGCGCGAAGGGGTTTCCCAGGCACGCTTGCTATTTTCCTTCACTCCAGCTCCCGGCTTGTCGGCGGACCGAGCCCCAAAAGGAGTTGGCATGCCTGCCATCCATGCATCCCGCCATCATGGCCTGCTCGACGTACCCGCCTTGCGCAAGCGCGCCAAGCGCCTGCTGGCGGCGCTGAACGACGGCGAGGCCGACGATGCCCGCGCACAACTGCGCACGCTCGGCCTGCCAGGCCCCGATTACCGTCTCGCCGACATCCAGTGGCTGGTGGCCCGCGAGGCCGGCTTCGCCAGCTGGCCCAGGCTCAAGGCCCATGCCGACGCCGTCGCCTTCGCCGCACGCCACCCAGGCTTTGCCAGCGACGGCGAGGCGAGCGTACAGCACTGGCGTTGCGGAAACGATATCGAGCACAGCTTGCGCATCGCGGGATTCGCCGGTGCGTTCCATATGTTCGCCGACCCCATGGTGATGGGGCCGGTGCCGGCGCTGCCCGAGGAGGAGTACTGGGCGGTACGCGCCGCTTACATACAGCAGGCGTTCGGCCTTGCCGCCGTGGATATCGAACAGCGCCAAACCCAGCAGCGTTCGGCACTGGCGCAGTTGGGCGCCGACAGCGAAGTGGTGCTCTGGTGCGAAGCGGACGCCTACGACCAACTGTTCCTGGTGCGCCTGCTGGCAAGCCTGCCCAGCCTGCCGCGCCGGCTCGAACTGATCGAAATCAACCAGGTTCCAGGTGTCGAACGCTTCATCGGGATCGGCCAACTGGCCCCGGACCTGCTCGCCTGGCTCTGGCCGCAACGCCGCGCGCTGGGCGAGGATGCCTTGGCCTTGGCGCGCCAGGCATGGGCGGCCTATACCGCAGCAGATCCGCGTACTTGGGCAGGCCTGGCCACCCGGCAGCATCCCGCCTTGCCGCTGCTGGGGCCGGCGCTGGCGCGCCAGTTGCAGGAGCTTCCGGGGGCGGCTGACGGTTTGAGCCTCACCGAGCGGCTGGTGTTGCGCATCCTGGCGGTACATGGCGAACGTCCCGCTGGCTGGGTATTCGCCCAGCTGATGCAGCACGACGAGCCGCTGCCATACCTGGGCGACCTGATGTTCCACACCTTGCTGCGGCCACTGGTCGATGCACCCCGCCCGCTGTTGCATGAAGGAGAGGGCGATAGCTGGTCGCAACGCCCCCTGCGGTTGACGGCGCTTGGCGAGCAGGTGTTGGTCGGGCAGGCCCATTGGCTCGACCAGGCACCTGCGCCGCGTTGGGTTGGCGGGGTGCGTATCGCTGGCGACCAGGCGCCTTGGGTGGTGAGTGGGGAAGGGCAGGTCTGGCGGCGCTGATGGGCCTGACTCCAACATCGATGCCGGTCAGTCAAGACTTTCAGTTGCCATTTGGGGCGCGAAGCGGCCCCAAGTGGCAGTTATATACAGATGGCCACGGCCACCTCAGATGGAGCGCTGATTGACACGTGCGCTGAGCTGTTCGGCATTTTCCTTACGCTCCGAGTAGCGATCCATCAGGAACGCTTGGCGGTCACGCAGCAGCAGGGTGAACTTCACCAGTTCTTCCAGTACATCGACCACACGATCGTAAGCAGGATACGCGGCTTGTGGTCGCTGGTACGGGTGCCGGTACGTCGAACAGCGAAAGGTCGAGGTTGGGCAGTTGCTCTGACATGGGGCCTGCTGCTCAGAGAGCGCCGATGCGGTCCAGCTCGCGTTTGAGCTCGTCGCGATCGAGCGTGCCGAAAGGCAGTTCGAAGAAGGTTTCGCATCGCTTGCGGATATGCGCCAGGGTGACGCGGAAGGCGGTATCGACCGACGCTTCGTCGCCAATGCTATCGGACGGGTCCTCCAACCCCCAGTGAGACTTCAAGGCAGGGCCGAAATACACCGGGCAGGCTTCCCCGGCGGCCTTGTCGCAGACGGTGATGACGATGTCCGGCGGATTGCCCTCGAACGCGTCATTGCCCTTGCTGCGCAGGCCTTCGGTGGAAATGCCGGCTTGTCGCAAGGTGGCGAGACTGCGCGGCAATACCTGCCCCTTGGGGAAGCTGCCGGAACTGATCGCCTCGAATCCCGACGGGGCCAGGTGGTTGAACAGCGCTTCGCAAAGGATGCTGCGGCAGCTGTTGGCTGTGCACATGAAAAGGACTCGCATGGAGGGCTCCTGCGCTGGGTGGCGAGCGTCAGAGGCCCAGGCGTAACGCCAGGGCCGAAAGGGTAATCAGCAGAACCGGCAGGGTCAGGAGGATGCCGACCTTGAAGTAGTAGCCCCACGTGATGCGCATGCCCTTGCGTTCCAGCACATGCAGCCAGAGCAGCGTGGCGAGGCTGCCGATGGGGGTGATCTTCGGGCCGAGATCGCAGCCGATGACGTTGGCGTAGATCATTGCCTCGCGTACCAGCCCATCTGCCCCGCTGGCCTGGATCGACAAGGCGCCGAGCAGCACGCTGGGCATGTTGTTCATCACCGACGACAGCAGGGCCGAGAGCAGGCCGGTGCCGATGGCGGCACCCCACACGCCATGCGCGGCCAGCCGGTCGAGCAACTGGGCGAGGAAATCCGTGAGGCCGGCATTCTTCAGGCCGTACACCACCAGGTACATGCCGAGGGAAAAGACCACCACCTGCCAGGGGGCCTCGCGCAGCACGCGACGGGTAGAGATCCTGTGGCCGCGAGCCGCAACCGCAAAGAGGGTCGCTGCACACACGGCAGCGACCGCACTGATCGGGATACCCAAGGGATCCAGGGCGAACAGGCCGATCAGCAACACCAGCAGCGTCCACCCGCCAACGACAAAGGTGGCGCGGTCATGGATTGCCGCTTTCGGCTCCCGCAGCGCGTCGAGGGCGTACTGCTTGGGAAGGTCGCGCCGGAAGAACAAGAAAAGCACCATCAAGGTGGCGGCGACGCTGGCCAGGTTCACCGGCATCATCACCGAGGCGTACTCTGCGAAGCCCAGCGCGAAGTAGTCGGCCGAGACGATGTTCACCAGGTTGGAAACTACCAGCGGCAGGCTCGCCGTGTCGGCGATGAAGCCTGCGGCCATGACGAATGCCAGCGTGGCAGCGGGCGGGAAGCGCAACGCGACCAGCATCGACATGACGATAGGCGTAAGAATCAGCGCCGCGCCATCGTTGGCGAACAGCGCTGACACAGCGGCGCCGAGCAGCATGCAGAAGGCGAATAGGCGATAGCCGCTGCCATTCGCCCAGCGCGCCACGTACAGGGCGGCCCATTCGAAAAAACCGGCCTCGTCCAGCAGCAGGCTGATGATGATGACGGCGATGAACGTGGCAGTGGCATTCCAGACGATGCTCCACACGGTCGGAATGTCGTGCAGGGAAACCGCGCCCACCCCCAGCGCGATGATTGCGCCCAGTGCAGCGCTCCAGCCCACGCCGAGGCCTTTGGGTTGCCAGATGACCAGCACCAGGGTGAACACGAAGACAGCGAGTGCAACTAGCATGGGAGGTTTGCTCGTCGAGAGGTCAGCAGCAGGCGGTAGCGCGGACGGGGCGGTCGTCCATGTTCTGCAAGCGAGAGGCGTTGTCCTGCAGCCACTGGGCATTGGCACGCAAGGTCACCTGCAGCATCTCGTGCACCCAGGCGGGTAGCTGCGGATTGAGGCGGTAATACACCCATTGGCCCTGGCGGCGATCGAGCAACAGGCCGCTGCTTCGCAGTTGTGCCAGGTGACGGCTGATCTTCGGTTGGCTGTGGTCCAGGGCACACATCAGCTCGCAGACACACAACTCGCCCAAACGGGCGATGAGCAAGGTGGCACGAGCCCGGGTCTCGTCGGACAGGCTCTTGAAGACCTCGGGAGGCGTAATCATGGGCAGGGCTCTTCATATGGAGATTCGAATATACGGATTTCCATATGTTTCGCGCAACCCCAGCCACTGCTGTCTATAGGGAATGATTCATGTGGATGTGGGCGAGCTGCCACGATCCGTTACTCGGTCGTTTCAAACGCCTCGTGGGACGCCACGACCCCAGCGGGTAGTTCAGTGCTCGGAAGTACCCAGGCGAAAAAAGCCCCGCAATCGAAACGAGCTACGGGGCAACGATGCGCCTGTCGTGGGAGCGGCCTTGCCGGGGCGCCAGACCGGTCGTCAAGGGCTTCACGGCTTCAAGCACCTTGAACGGGTCGGCTCTTCAGCAAAACGGCGATCGCCTCAATGGTCGCTCATCATCGCGTTGACGTACTGGATACCGACCCCGAAGGCTCCACCGAATCTTCTGGAGATACCGGTGGTGAGGTCGTAGGTTTCCACCCGGGCCCAGTCGCGTTGCAGTTCGAGCAGGTAGGTGAGGGCGGTGATCGGGCGCGCGCCGGCCTGGATCATGCGTTGTACCGCGCGCTCATGGGCCTCGGCGGTGCAGTCGCCGCAGGCATCGGTCACCACATAGACCTCGTAGCCTTGCTCGAGTGCCGACAACACGGGGCCATTGCAGCACACCGACGTCCACAGGCCGCAGATGACCAGGCGCCCCTTGTCCGTGGCGTTGATCCCGGCGATGAAGTGTTCGTCTTCCCAGGCATTGGACGTGGTGCGGTCGATGACGTCGGCGTTGGGGAAAGCCTCGGTGATCTCTTCGAACAGCGGGCCGGCGAAGGTGTCCTTGGAGATCGTGGAGATCACCGTCGGGACGCCGAAGCCCTTGGCCGCATGGGCCAGGATGGCGGTGTTGGCACGC
Source organism: Pseudomonas sp. I2 (assembly GCF_040984075.1). Classification (NCBI taxonomy): domain Bacteria; kingdom Pseudomonadati; phylum Pseudomonadota; class Gammaproteobacteria; order Pseudomonadales; family Pseudomonadaceae; genus Pseudomonas; species Pseudomonas sp. I2. The sequence goes on along the minus strand of NZ_JBCGFQ010000001.1, from coordinate 135,715 downwards.
AGGTTGGTGACGTCGATGGACTTGGTATTGAAAGCCATCTGCGATTGGTGGTCGATCAGCACCAGGGCGTGGTCGTGTGGGCTCAGCAGGCTGCGGGCGGGTTTGGCGCAGGCTTTGATGCTCATGGCGGTGAGTCCTCTTGTAGGTTTCGGTGTGCCCACGTGCGGCGGGCTGCATGCAGTCACGGATGACGGGCCGGCCCACGATCATCGTGCCTGGAAAGTCTACGTTCAGCCCCGGCGCCATGAGCGTGCGTTTAGGCGAAACCGATTGCGCAAAAATGCCGATGGCGTGTGCGGCCTACTGCTCGCTCGTGCCCGGGGCGCCATGGCCTTCGATGAAGGCACGCTGGCGGACGATGGCGTCGGCGCAATGCGTCATGAAGGCATAGATGCGTTCTGATTTGCGGATGTCGGGGTGGGTCAGCAGCCACAACTCGTCATACACCTCGGGCTCGACAGGGCCGATGCGCACAAGGTCTGGCACCAGGTCGCCATGCATGCAGGGCAGCAAGCCGATGCCGATGCCCGCGCGGATGGCTGCCGCTACGCCGTAGACCGAGTCGCTGCGGTAGATGATGTTTTCGCGGGGTACGTGCTCATCGATGAATTGGTATGCCTTCAGGCTGGACAGGCCTTTGCCGTAGGAAACCCAGGTGCTCTGGTGTAGCGTGTCGAGCGCGCACGTACCGTCTGCGTATTTATCCAGGCGCCCGTAGGTGGCCCAGGCGACGAGGGCCACCTTGCGTCCGAACAGGTTTTCCGGGACGGCCAAGGTTGCACGCAAGGCAATGTCGGAGTCGCCGCGGGCGAGGTTCAATGGCTGGTTGCTGACGATGACCTCGATGCGTATGCCTGGGTGGCAAGCCTGGAACTCGGCGATGATGGGGGTGAGGAAATCCACCAACAGCGCATCGCTGGTGGTGATGAGCAGGTCGCCCTTGTAGCGTTGGGCCTGCTCCGACACCCGCCGCGCCACGCCGAGAACGTCTTTCTCGACGCGGTTGGCCAGGGCGATCATGTCGGCGCCCGCGGCGGTCGCCACATAGCCATTGCGCCGACGGTCGAACAGTACCACGCCGAGGGTGCTTTCCATCGCCGAGAGCCTGCGCGAGACGGTCGAGTGATTGATGCCGAGCGCGTCGGCGGCCCCCATCTGGCTGTTGCATTCGCCGATGGCCTTGATGATGCGCAGATCATCCCATGAGAGTTTGTCCAGGGCCTCGCTCATGGTGGTGCTCCTCCGGTTCTGCCGGTACTGGTCGCTGTGATGGACAGGGTGTGCCGTCAGGGTACCCGGCTGGAGGCCGGCCCTGCCTGGGGGCGATGGGCGTTTGGCGTGAAACGATGTCTGTCTGTCCTGATCCGAGGTCGCTCGTTTCTTGTTCCGTTGCAGGCCCGGTGCTGGAATTTCTCCAGGCGCCGCGAGGGCTCCATCGTCCACCCGGGCAGTGGTGATCGCGGCAGTACAACCTTGGCATTCGCGCACCTTGCTTCACCGCGCCGCCTGACCTGGAGTGTATGTCGATGACCGAAATCGTTGCTGGTATCAGAATCCCCGATAGCGCGATCGCCCGCGCTGCCACTGAGCTCGTTCGCGATACCGAGGACGACCTGCTGTTCAACCATAGCCGCCGGGTGTTCTGCTGGGGGGCATTGACGGGCGAACGCCGCGGCCTGGACTACGACCCCGAGCTGCTGTACCTGGGCGCCATGTTCCACGACATGGGGCTGACAGCGCGCTACTCGAGCCCTGAGCTGCGCTTCGAGGTCGATGGCGCCAACGCGGCCCGGGATTTCATGAAGAGCTACGGGGTCGCGGAGCGTGACATCGAGGATGTCTGGACGGCAATCGCCTTGCACACCACGCCCGGGATCCCCGAGCACATGCGGCCCACCATCGCCCTGGTGACGGCCGGGGTGGAGATGGATGTGCTGGGCATTGCCTACCATGACTTCAGCCACGAGCAGCGTTGCCAGGTCTGCGAGCATCATCCCCGTGAGGCGAATTTCAAGGAAGGCATCATCGAACACTTCGCCGACGGTATAAAACACAAGCCGTTGACCACCTTCGGCAACGTCAAGGCCGATGTGCTGGCGCTGAAGGTCCCTGGCTACACGCGCATGAACTTCTGCTCACTCATCCTCGGTTCGGCGTGGCCGAACTGAGGCAAGTGCCCGTGACCACCACCTGACGCCAGGAGCCATCGACATGACCGACACACGTTCCCGCGACAACGGCGCGCTGCCGACCCTGACCCATGCCACAGGGGCCCCGGTAGCGGACAACCTCAATACCATGACCGCCGGCCCTCGCGGCCCGGCGTTACTGCAGGATATCTGGCTGATCGAAAAGCTGGCGCACTTCGACCGTGAAGTGATCCCGGAGCGGCGCATGCATGCCAAGGGCTGGGGCGCCCATGGCACCTTTACGGTCACCCAGGACATTACCCGCTACACCAAGGCGAAGCTGTTCGACGCGGTCGGTAAGCAGACCCCGCTGTTCGCGCGTTTTTCCACCGTGGCCGGCGAGCGTGGCGCCGCCGACGCCGAGCGCGATATTCGGGGCTTCGCGGTGAAGTTCTACACCGAGGAGGGCAATTGGGACGTGGTGGGCAACAACACGCCGGTGTTCTTCTTCCGCGACCCGATGCGTTTTCCCGACCTGAATCACGCCATCAAGCGCGACCCGCGCACCGGGCTGCGTTCGGCCGACAGCAACTGGGATTTCTGGACGCTGCTGCCCGAGGCCCTGCACCAAGTGACCATCGTCATGTCGGACCGTGGCATCCCCCGCAGCCTGCGGCACATGCACGGTTTTGGCAGCCATACCTTTTCGCTGATCAACGAGGCGAACGAGCGGGTGTGGGTCAAGTTCCATTTCCGTAGCCAGCAGGGTATCGAGAACCTGACCGACGAGCAGGCCGCGGCCTTGATCGCCACGGATCGCGAAAGCCATGGCCGTGATCTGCTCGAAGCCATCGAGCGGGGGGATTTCCCGCGCTGGACACTGTTCATCCAGGTCATGACGCAAACGCAGGCCCGGGCGCACCAGCACAATCCGTTCGACCTGACCAAGGTGTGGCCGAAGGCCGAGTACCCGTTGATCGAGGTGGGGGTGATGGAGCTCAACCGCTACCCGGACAATTATTTCGCCGAGGTGGAGCAGGTAGCATTCTCGCCAGCCAACGTGGTGCCCGGTATCGGTTTTTCACCGGATCGCATGCTGCAGGGACGGCTGTTCTCCTATGGCGATGCGCAGCGCTACCGGCTGGGGGTGAATTTCAACCACATCCCGGTCAATGCGCCACGTTGCCCCTTCCATAGCTATCACCGCGACGGCGCCATGCGCACCGACGGCAACCTGGGGCCCACGGCGAGCTACTGGCCCAACAGCAAAGGCACCTGGATTGGCGACGACCCATCGCTGAAGGAGCCACCGCTGGAGCTCGATGGTGCGGCCGACCATTGGGACCATCGCCGCGATGACGACCACTACGAGCAGCCCGGCAACCTGTTCCGCCTGATGACGCCTGCGCAGCGGCAGGTGCTGTTCGACAACACCGCGCGAGCCTTGGGGGATGCGCGCCTGGAAGTGAAACAGCGGCATGTCGCCAACTGCGCCAAGGCCGACCCCGCCTACGGTGCAGGTGTTGCCCAGGCCTTGGGCCTGTCGCCTGCCTGACAGACCGGCCGCCTGCCCATGCCGGCGTGCCGTCATGGGCAGGTGCGCTATGCCTGCGCTGTGCTGGAGGCCGGTGCCTGGCGGCGGAAGCTGGCCCGGTACTGGGCCGGGGTGATGCCAAGCCGTTCGCCGAAGGTGATGCGCATGCGGTCGACCGTGCCGAAGCCACAGTCGTAGGCGATGGTTTTCAGGGGGCGGTCGCTGGCTTCCAGCATCATGCGCGCGGCATCGATGCGCGCGCGCTGCACGAACTCGTGTGGGGTGATCCCGGTTTCCTGCACGAAATAGCGCGCCAGGTTGCGTGCGCTCATGCCAACTTCGGCGGCGAGCGATTCCAGGCTGTGCCGCTCGCCGATGTGGGTCATGACGTGCGTCTGGATGCGTGCTACCGGTGAGGCGGGGTTGGCCGGGGCGGTGAGGTACGGGCTGAACTGCGACTGGCCACCCTGACGCTGGGCTACCACCACCAGCCGCTTCGCTACGGTCAGGGCGATGTCCTGTCCATGGCATTGGCCGACCAGGGCCAGGGCCAGGTCGATGCCGGCGGTGACGCCTGCGGAGGTCACCAACCTGTCGTCGCGCACATAGATCGCGTCGGGCTCGACGCAGGCGTTCGGAAATCGCGCGGCCAGCTTGGGGACATTTTGCCAATGCGTTGTCACGCGGCGCTGGTCGATGAGGCCGGCGTACCCCAGCGCAAATACACCTGTACAAATGGAGCCGTATGTATGCGCGTGATTCGGGGCTTTGCTGGCCCATTCGATGAGTCTCGGATCCGGTGGTGCGTCGGGCAAGGCAGGGCCGCCGGCGATCAGCAGGATATCGAACGTCCCGGTTGCTTCAGCGAAGGTGAGGTCCGCCCGCAACTGCATGCTGTTCGATGCCCGCAGCGGGCTGTCGTCGGCGGCGACCAGCACTGTTTCGTACCGGTCTCCAGTTGCCAGGTAGGCGTTGGCTTCATGGAACACATCCATTGGGCCGACGACATCCAATGCCTGAACGCCATCGTGGATGGCAATCGCCACTGTTCGTACCGTCATCAGGTATTCCCTTGTACTGGCTCGGCGCCAACGCCGTGCGAGTGTTCGGTGACAGGATCGGTGAAGCGGCGGCCAGGAACCGTGCCTGGCCGCCGTCTGGATCATGATGCGCGGGCCGCGTCCCGGAAGTCAGCCAATTTTGGCAGGTGGGCGACATGCCGCAGCGATTAGTCTAAGGGGTATTCCGCACGTCATAGGCGATACGTCCTGCGGGTAGAAAGAAAAAGGCGATGAGCGCGCCGCCTTTGACCTCGGGAAAGTGCTGGCTGCCCGGTGCCGGAGCGGTCCAGCCAGCGCCTTGCCAGCCCTGCGGGCCTGCCAGCATGGCATCCTTGTCCAGCGGGATGACCATGTTCAGTTCGCCATAGGGATGGCGGTGATAGTCGCCACGGAAACTATGATCGACGTTGTTCATCTCATGGCTGCGGCTGTTCATGTAGACGGCGGTCATGCTGAAGTAGAAAGTGTCTGCGCTCGGCTCGCATAAACGGCTGCGGCGATAATGTTCACCGCTGATTTCGACATTGGCGAGCCAGCCCTCGGCCACGCCTTCGATCACGCGCTCGGCGATGTATCGATACGTTTCGCTGTCCGGGCCGTAATGTGCGTTCAACCAGTTTTCGGTTTCCGTGCCGGCTGTTTTATCTTTGACCAAGGCAAGGAAGTTGATACAGGCATTGATTAACTCATCTCTCTTTTTCAAGGGGGTGCCTCCTCGTGTTGTTGCCAGAAATTCTCCCATTGTTGTTTTTCGATAAGAAACGAATTATCTGCAGTGTGAGAATGCAGCCTGTTCATGGCGCAGTAGCGTACCTGTACTTTCGCTTCGATGAAGTTATGCATCATGGATAATCGACAGGTTGGGCGGGGAATGACCCAATGATTGCTTTCGACAAACTGGACCTGAACCTGATCCGGGTTTTCGATGCGGTCATGGAGGAGCGCAGTGTCCTGCGCGCCAGCCAGCGCCTGCATTTGAGCCCGTCTGCGGTGAGCCACGCGCTGGGGCGTTTGCGCGAAGGGTTGGGCGAGGAAATCTTCGTCCGTACCGGCCAAGGCATGACGCCTACCCACTACGCCTACCAGATCAGCGAACCACTGCGTTCGGCCTTGCGGAGCATCGGCGAGACGCTGGCCGGCGCAGCCGGCCCGTTCAACCCCGGGAGCATCGACCGATCGTTCGTGATTGCCGCCAACGACTATTTGTCGGCTACCTTGCTGCCGCAGTTGAACCGCCAGTTGCGCAGCGCTGCACCGGGTATCGACCTTGTGATTACGCCAGTGACACGCCTGGACTTGGCCGAGCAGATCGACCTGGGCCGCATCGATGTTGCGCTTGGTATGTTTCGCAGCGTGCCGGAGCGTCTGCGCAGTCGACCGATCCTCCTGCAGGAAGAAGTGCTGGTCTGTCGCGGCGACCATCCGCTGGGCAGTGCCCAGGCGACTCTTGCCGACCTCGCACGCTACCCGTTGGCCGTGGTTTCGCTAGGTGGCACGGATGCGAACAGTGACTACATTCTCGAACGGGGGTTGGCGCGCCAGACGGACATGTACGACCGTGGCGCGCTGGAGAACGCATTGGCCCAGGCAGGCCTGACGCTGCGCCGGCAAGTCGTGCTGCCGCATTTCCTGGCACTTCCCCTGTTGCTCGAAGACAGCGAGTTGCTGGCCATCATGCCGCGCCCTTTGGCCCGGACATTTGCCCGCACAATGGGCTTGATGATCAAGGAACTGCCTTATCCCGTAGCCCACCAGCAACTGGAGATGGTCTGGCATGGCAATAACGAAAACGACCCATCACAACGTTGGTTGCAAGAACAAGTTGCCTGTGCCGCGAAAGCATTGGACGTTCACGATGTGTGAAGAGGGGGCGTGCCGCGGTGATGGGGTAAGGGGGGGCGTTCTCATGTAATGTTCGGGGCATTTTTAAAGTTCACATAGGGACGTATGACTCGACGTTATGCCAAGGTCATTGATGAAGTCTCAGCGCTCTGTCGATTCACTGTATTTACCAGGTCGCCTCAGAAACCTAGATCTGGCGCGGCATCCTTGAGCCACAGGCGGGCGCCCCGGGCGCCGGCCACGGCCTCGAATGGCATGCCGGGCGGCAGGCGCATCCAACTCAGTGGCTGTAGCGTGAAGTCTTCCCCGGCTATTTCGCCGTCGAGCAGCAGCAACTCCAGCCCCCGCGGATTGGCCAGTTGCACGGGCGATCCGGGCCTGGGCTGCTGGACCCAGACCCGTTCACATGCGTTCTCGAACAGCACCTGGTCGCCATGGACGGCCAGCGACGTGACGACCTGCTCGCGATCGTCAGCATCGAACTGGCGAAGCCGCACGAAGATCATGCAGCCTTCGCTCGCCCCTGGAGAATGTAAGCTGCCGGGCGGATTGCGCACGTAGGTGCCCGCTGGGTAGCGACCATGCTCGTCCTCGAACACGCCATCGAGCACGAGAAACTCCTCACCACCCGAATGGACATGTGCGCTGAACTGGCTGCCGGGGGCGTAGCGCACCAGGCTGGTGGCCCGTGCCTGCTCGCCACCCAGGCGATACAGTGGGCGCCGCTCCACACCGGGCAGCGGGCTGGCGACCCAGGGCAGGCTCGCGCCATGCATGATCGCGCGCAGCGAGAGGTCGGCGTTCAGGCGATCGGGGATCATGGTTCGATCCTGCCGCTGTTCACCACCATGTTCTTGTCGTCGAGCATGAGCGTCTCCCGAAACTGTAGCGCTGCGTACTTGGATGCTGCGTCGGATATGCAATTACAACCGGACACTAAGGTGCATATTCAAAGTGAGCGCCGCAAAGGTAGCCCTCACTGCCCATGAAAAGCCTTCCGCATGATCCGATCAAGTCGATGCCAATTGAGCTGGTCGGAATGCATATCCATCCGCCTGAACGAGCTGTCGCGTCTCGTTGCCGGTTCCGCAACCCAATTTCAATGGCCTGGCCAACATCTATCTGGTTCGACAAGACTCATCGTGTGGGAGATGGCCCGCGTTTCTCGCTCTGTTGGTAAAAAGCAGTCCAACGGGTCATGGGCAGGTACTTTCGTTCAGCGCGGGCAGGCCATCGAGAAATGCAGACACCTGCCGAGTGTTGCGCAAGTGAACCGTAGGCACCTGGGGCCCCATGGCCAGGCGCATGGCCTCGATACCCGGGCGGTAGTCACGATCGAATTGCCATACGAATTTGAGAAAGGTCAGGAACGCCCTGTCCAGGTGCTCTCTACACCCTGCTGCAATGTCAGGCCGAGGGCGGTTCATGACGCTACGCATGATCACCCGCAGGAAACAGGTCAGCCGCGGCGTATCGAGCCAGATGACCAGGTCGGCGCGGGGCAGGCGAAGGTCGAAGGTCCGGCGGGCATAGTTGCCTTCGCAGATCCAGGCATCCGTGGCGACCGCCTCGCGGACTCGCGCGCGGAACTGCTCGGCATCGGGTTCGATCCAGCCAGGTTCCCAGAACAGTGTGTCGAGGTGTACCACCGGCAGGCCAAGGCGCTTGCCTAGGGCGCGGGCGAGAGTGGACTTGCCACTGCCGGCATTGCCCAGAATCACAATCCGTTGCATGAGGACTTCCTGTCGCGAAAAAGGCCGGCGATTTTGCAGGTTTTCTCTGGCCTGTCAACGTTGGGTGGAGCCATTGATCGTTTCTCGGAAAGGGGCGTGCGGTGAGAGGCGCGGGGTAGGTCTTTAAACTGCTCCCAATCAGTATGCCGATGTCATGACCTCGGACGAGGTGGTCGCGCAGTTGGGCCTGGGGTAAAGCGGGTTCATGGAGGGCTGCAAAGCGAGCCCGGCGGCTCAGTACGCTGCCAAGGTATCGAGCACGAAATCCGCCCGCGCCGCCACGCCGATCTTGGGCAACAGCGATACCTCGTACCCCAACGATGGATAGGCCTGCAGGAGCCGCTCGAACTCAGCCCGTGCAGCCTCCATGTCGTGCCGGCGCTCCGCGTCCTGCACATAGATTTCCGGCCAGGGCGGGGTGAGAAACACGTGCGGGTGATAACGACAGGATTGGCCTAGCGTGGCGAGCAGGGGCTCTCCTGTCAGCGCCTGGATTGCCGCCGCCGCATCGACCAGCCCACGATCGAAGAAGACCCACTGGCGGTCGTTGCGCGGAGCCTGGGCATGGTCATCCAATGCCAGGTCGATGACCCGGCGTAAAAAACCGACGGTGTCGACCCAGGGCAGTGCCTGGCCTCCCGTGCGTATTTCTTCTTGTACGATGCGCCGGCCGGGTTCTTCGACCACGGCATGGCCACGCCGCCCAAGCTCCTCGAGCAGGGTGGACTTGCCGCCGCCCGAGCAGCCGGAAATGATGACGAAGCGGTTCATGGGGATTTCCTTGTTCATGATGATCATCGATCGACAACCCACGCGTCATGCGTGTGCCTATTGAGCGTCCACCGGCACAAGGCAGCCATCGCGCCCCATGCGGTAGCGCTGCAGGTCCTGCGCCAGCACCAGGTGACCGCTGTAGTGCGCCCGAGCCTCTTGGCGAACGTCTTCGATCGAGGGGCTGCGCTGGGCATTGGGCTGGTAGCGGGCGCTGAAGTGGGTCAGCACCAGGTTCGCAACGCCCGCCGACTCGGCGAAGCGGGCCACGGCCGCGGCGGTGCTGTGGCCGAAGGTCGCCTGGGTGCGTTCGACGACCGGTTCGGTGAAGGTCGCCTCGTGCACCAGCACATCCACGCCTTGCGCCACGTCGGCCAGCAGCCCGGGGGTGTCGTTGTCGCCGCAGACGATCACCCGCCGAGGCGGGCGTGACGGGCGCAGGTAATCCTGGGCGTGCAGCAACCGCCCGGCATGTTCCACCGAGTGGCCGTGGGCAAGCTCGCCCCATAGGGGGCCGCGGGGGACACCGTCGGCCTCCAGGCGTTGTATATCCAGGCGAGGGTCGGGGTTGACCTCGGTGAACACATAACCATAGCTGGGCACCCGGTGCGATAGCTGCACGGGGGTGGCCTGGATGTTGCCACTGCACCAGCCCTCCAGGCTTTCGACCGCCTGCAGGCGCAATTCGAAGGGCAGGTAGGTCTCGCTGACGGCCAACCCCAGGCGCAGCCATTCGTGCAGCGCGGCCGGCAGTATCAGGTCGAGCGGTTCGCTACGCCCGGACATGCCGGCACTGGCCAACAGGCCCGGCAGGCCGAAGCAGTGGTCGCCATGGACATGGGTGATGAAGATCGCGCGCAGGTCGCAGACCGACAGCGGGGTTCGCAGGAGCTGGTGCTGGGTTGCCTCGCCGCAATCGACCAGGTACCAGGCGCTGCCGCTGGCCTCGATGAGGGCGGTACCGCTGACGTTCCGGGCCTTGGTGGGGATCCCGGCGCTGGTGCCTAGAAACTGCAGGTCCATGGGTGCCGGCTCCTTTGTTCGTGGCGTTCAAGGTTGCGTGTAGTGTACGACCATTGTCGGGCGGATGGATTCAGGGGGCTGCATAGCCGCTTTTTCAACCCTCGGCTTGGCCGATGTACAAAGCACTTGGAACCAAAGCGATATGTAAAATAGAATTACTATCATTTGCGACCATCGCCCAGAGCCTCCCGACATGATTGATGCAGCGCCGCCCGCGGAGCACAGCCTGCCCGCCCTGTACCGTGACCATCGAGGCTGGCTGGAAAACTGGCTGCGGCGGCGCATGGGCAATGCCTGGGATGCGGCGGACCTGAGCCAGGACACCTTCCTGCGGGTGCTCGCCAACTCCCACCAGCTCGCCGAGATCCGCGAACCCCGGGCCTACCTGCTGACCGTGGGCAAGCGCCTGCTGAGCACCTTCTACTCCAGGCGCAGCCTCGAGCAGGCCTACCTGCAGGCCCTGGCGCAGTTGCCGGAGCAAAGCGTGCCGTCGCCGGAGCAGCGCTGGGTGCTGCTGGAAACCCTGCAGGCCCTGGACGAGCTGCTCGCCGGCCTGCACGCCCCGGTGCGCAGGGCATTTCTCTGGAGCCAGCTGGAAGGGCTGGGCTACCGTGCAATCGCCGAGCGCCTCGGTGTTTCCGAGCGCACCGTCAAACGCTACATGGCGCAGGCCTACGAGCACTGCCTGTTGGCGGAACTGTGATGCCCGCCACGCCCACCAACGAGGCGCGCGAGGTCGCTCGTGCCGCAGCCCGCTGGCTGGCGCTGCTGGAGTCGGGCAAGGCTCGCGAGAGCGATCTGCTGCAGTTGGAAGCGTGGCGCAATGCAAGCGGCAGCCACGAGCGTGCCTGGCAAAAGGCACAATTGCTGCGCCAGCGCTTTTCCGAGCTGCCTGGCGCCCTGGCGATGGCCACCCTGGATCGCCCGGATGCGGGCCGGCGTCGGGTGCTCAAGCAGGCCCTCGGGGTTGCCGCGCTGGTACCGGCGGCCTGGATGCTGGGGCGGCAAATGCCTTTGGAGGCCTGGGTCGCCGACGTGCACACGGGCATCGGCGAGCAGAAGCGCCTGACCCTGGCCGATGGCAGTTCGTTGCAGTTGAACACCGACAGCGCGGTCAACATCGACCTGACTGCCCATCAGGTGACGCTGCTGCATGGCGAAATCGCCCTGGACGTCCACCGGCATGCGCACTTGACCGTACAGGTGCCATTCGGCCGCGTCATGGTTGGCGATGGCGAAGTCTGCATGCGCCTGCTCGAGCGCGATTGCCGGGTGGCCGTGGTCAAGGGCGCCGTGCAGCTGCAGCCACTGCACGGCGGCACCTTGTCTCTCCACGAGGGGCAGCAGGCGAGCCTGCACGCGACCGGCACGGGCCCTGTTGGTACGACGGATAACCTGCTGCTGGGCTGGCGTGACGGGGTACTCATGGTCGAGGACCAGCCCTTGGGGGATTTCTTGCGTGAGTTGCGCCGCTACCGCCCCGGACTGCTGCGTTGGGAGCCCGAGCTGGAAACCTTGCGGGTGACCGGCACCTTCCGGCTCGACGACACCGACCGGGTGCTTGCGCTGCTGACTGCCAGCCTGCCGCTGGAGGTGCATGCCCGTACGCGGTACTGGATTACCTTGTCTTCTCGGAAAAATCTTGCCTGAGCCTGTCCCTTTTTTTCGCGTCGCTGGTCATTGCCGGTAGGAGAAAAGAAAAAGGGGAGCATTCTTCAATGCCAGCAGTATTGCCTTGCCGTTCACGTCCGGCTGCGCCTGGTGCGCGTCCATTGCTGCACCTGGGGTTCGCGATGGGCCTGAGTGCCAACCTGTTGTTGATTTCGCCCAGCTGGGCCGAGGACCTCGGTCGCCGCAGCTACGAGGTGCCAGCGGGTACCCTGGGCACCGCCTTGACCCGTTTCGCCGGCCTCGCCGGGGTCAGCCTGTCGGTCGACCCGGCTCTGGTGAGCGGGCGGCGCAGTGCCGGGTTGTCTGGTACCTACAGTATCGATGAAGGCTTCGCACGGCTGCTCCAGGGCAGTGGCCTGCAGTTGCAGCCAGTGGGGGACGGCGCCTATACCCTGTTGCCGGTACCGCAGGGTGCCGATGCCCTGGAGATCGCCCCCACCACCGTCACCGGTACCCGTGCCTTGGGCAGCGATGCCGAGCCTTATGCCGGTGGTCAGGTCGCGCGCCGTGGTTCGCAAGGCCTGCTCGGCTCACGCGACTTCATGGAAACACCGTTCAGCATGACCACCTACACCCGCGAGGCGGTGCAGAACCAGCAGGCGCGGACCCTGGGCGACCTGATCGCCAGCGATCCCTCGGTGCGTTCGACCAACCCGGCTGGCGGGCGCTTCGAGCAATTCACCATCCGCGGGTTCAGCCTGTTCAACAGCGACGTGTCCTACAACGGTCTTTACGGCATCCTGCCGACCTATTCGATCGACATGGAAATGGCCGATCGTGTGGACATCATCAAGGGCCCGAGCCAGTTGATCAACGGTATCTCGCCACGCGGCAGCGTGGGGGGTGGGATCAACGTGGTGCCCAAGCGCGCGGGCGATACCCCGGTCACGGCATTCACCGGCAGCTACGCCTCCGACAGTCAGGTGGGTGGCGCAGTGGATATCGGCCGGCGTTTCGGTGAGGACGGGCAGTTCGGCCTGCGCTTCAATGGCGTGAAACAGTCCGGTGACACCGAGTGGGAGCAGCAGAGTGTCGACCGCGAGATGGCCGTGCTGGGGCTGGATTTTCGCGGTGAGCGTGTGCGCCTTTCGGCGGACCTGGGCCATACCGAGCGCGATACCGACGCGCCCCAGGAGCGGGTCCTGGTCGGCGCCAATGCCCAGGTTCCGCATGCTGGCGACGTGCGCCACAACTATGCCCAGGCCTGGAGCAAGGCGCGCACCAACGATACCTTCGGCGCCGTGCATGGCGAGTTCGATATCAGCGACGCGCTGATGGCCTATGGCGCGGTCGGTGCGCGCAAGAGCAACCATGACTTTCTCCGGCACAATGTGTCGATCGTCAACGATGCCGGTGACTTCAGCGTCCAGCCCCGCGACTTCACTCGCGACGAAACGGTCAGGACGGCCATGGCCGGGTTGCGCAACTGGTTCGACACCGGGCCGGTGAGCCACGAGCTCAACCTGGCCGCGACCTACTTCTACATGGACTTCGAGAACGGCGGCGCCCGTTATGCCGCAGCGCCCAGCAACCTCTACGACCCGGTACCGACACCGACGCCCGGCACGCCGACCCGCTACGATGCCAAGGTCTACACCGAGAACCGCTTCACGGGCCTGGCCTTGTCCGACACCCTCGGTTTCCTCGACGACCGCCTGCTGCTGACCCTTGGCGCCCGCTGGCAGCGGATCAAGGTCGATGACTGGACCGGTGACGTCAAGGGCGACACTGCCTACGACGAGGAGAAGGTCTCGCCGTCGGCCGGCATCCTGTTCAAAGTCAGCGATCGGCTGTCGCTCTACGCCAACTACATGGAAGGCCTGAGCCAAGGCAAGATCGCGCCGTCGACCTCGCTCAACGAAGACCAGATCTTCCCACCGTTCACCAGCCGCCAGGTGGAGGTGGGCGCCAAGTACGACCTGGGCCGGGTCGCCTTTACCGCCAGTGCCTTTCGCATCCGCCAGCCCGCCTATGAAACCAACGCCACCTCGCGGGTCTTCGGACCCAACGGCAAGCGCGACAACAGGGGCATCGAGCTCAGTGTGTTCGGCGAGCCGCTCGAGGGCTTCCGCCTGCTGGGTGGGGTGATGTACATCGACAGCGAATTGACCGATACCGTGGGTGGCGCGTTCGATGGCAACCGTGCACCGGCAACGCCTGAGTGCAACGTCAACCTCGGTGCCGAGTGGGACGTCCCGGCGTTGCCCGGGGTGACGTTGACCGCACGCGGCATCCACTCGAGTTCGCAGTACCTGGACCAGGCCAACAGCAAGCAGATCGACGGTTGGGAGCGGCTGGATATCGGTGCCCGGTATGCGTTCAAGGTCGACGACAAGCACGTCACCCTGCGTGCCAGTGTCGAGAACGTATTGGATGACCGCTACTGGGCGTCGGCCGGGGCTTCGGATGACAGCGAACCGGGCCTGACCTTGTCCACGCCCAGGACCTACCTGCTTTCGGCAACGCTGGGGTTCTGAAGGCGTCATTTGGGGCCGCTTCGCGCCCCTTTCGCGACACAAGGCCGCTCCCACAGAATGCTCCGCATGGCACATGATTCGTGTGCACCGTTGGCTTTTTGTGGAAGCCGGCTTGCCCGCCAATGGGCCACCCCGTCAGCAGCAATGCTTCCCTGTACCGCCCCGCTCACGGATAATCCCTACCCATTCCAACAACAGCCTGTGAGTGGGTATGAGTGATTCCTTAGTCGGCCTCGGCCAGCCTGAAATCGAAGGGGGGCGCAAGACGCGCAAGAACAACCCCGAGAAAACGCGCGAGGACATCCTCCAGGCCGCCATCAACGAGTTCGTCCAGCAAGGCCTGGCCGGCGCCCGGGTCGACGCCATCGCCGAGCGCACCGCCACCTCCAAGCGCATGATCTACTACTACTTCGGCAGCAAGGAGCAGCTCTACGTCGAGTGCCTGGTCAAGCTCTACGGCGATATCCGCAAGACCGAGCACAGCCTTGACCTCGAATCGTTGCCGGCCGTGCAGGCGATCCAGCGCCTGGTGGAGTTCACCTTCGACCACCACGACCTCAATGTCGACTTCGTGCGCATCGTCTGTACCGAGAACATCCACTACGGCGAATACGTCAAGCAGTCGCCGGTGATCCGCGAGATGAGCAGCCTGGTCCTCGAGGCTCTGGGCCGGATCCTGAACCGGGGCGTGGAGGAGGGCGTGTTCCGCCCGGGCATCGAGGTCATCGACCTGCACATGCTGATGAGTTCGTTCTGTTTCTACCGGGTGTCCAACCGCCACACCTTCAGCGAGATCTTCCAGATCGACCTGTCCGATGACCAGGTCAAGCAGCGCCATAAGCAGATGATCTGCGAAGCGGTGCTGCGCTACATCCGCGCCTGACGCCGCGCCTCACTCGCCCAGCCGCTGCTCGCGCGACGGCGGGTAGCCGAAGTACGCCGCGTAGCACTTGCTGAAGTGCGATACCGAGACGAAGCCGCAGGCCACTGCCACTTCCATCACCGAGAGGTCGGAATACTGCAGCAGGCGGCGGCTCTTGGTGATGCGCAGCTCCATGTAGTAGCGCCGTGGCGAGGTGCCGAGCTGGGCCTGGAACAGGCGGTCGATCTGGCGCCGCGAGCGGCCGCTGTAGGCCGCCAGTTGGTCGAGGCTCAGGGTTTCCTCGAGGTTGTTTTCCATCAGCTCGACGATGGTGCGCAGGTGCAGGCTCATGGACTTCTTCGCCCCCGGCCCGACCTGGCGGTAGCGGGCGCCGGAGAACGAGAGGATCTCCTCCACGCCCTCGGCCAGGGCATCGCCGTACAGGCGGCGGACCAGGCCGAGCATCAGCTCCATGGCGCCGTTCGGGCTGGCGGCGGTGAGGCGGTCACGGTCGAGGGTGAAGCTGGCCGGGGTGATGCGCGTCTGTGGGCTGCGCTCGGCGAGGCTGGCGCGCTGCTCGGGGTGGATGCTGCAGCCATAATCGGCCAGTACCCCGGCCCGGCCGAGGAACCAGGCGCCGCTCCACAGCCCGCCCAGGGCCATGCCATGGGCGGCGCAATCGGCCAGCAGGCGATCCAGCTCGGGGTACTTGAGCGGCGTGCGCAGGCCACCGCAGATCACCAGCAGGTCGAGCGCCTTCAGGGTACCCGTCGCCAGTTCGCTGGCGATCAGCTCCAGGCCCAGGTCGCTCAGCACCCGATCGCCAGCCAGCGACAGCGGGGTGAAGCCGAAACTGTCGGCGCGCAGCAGGTTGGCGGTCACCAGCACGTCCATGGCCACGGTGAAGCTGGCCATGGAAAAGTGCTCGAGCAAAACGAAGCCCACCCGGTAGGGCGCCTGGGCGCTGCCGTGGGTGGACTTGAGCCGCAGCATGTTGCTGGTGCTGGTCTTCTGGCTGAACTGGCGTGGTGTGGGCACTCTGGACTCCGCTTCCTGGCTGGCGCCGATGAGTGTGCTTGCAGGACGAGGGAAAGACAATGCATGCAGGGGCGCTGGTCGTATTCGAGGTCGTGTGCAGACAACGAACCCCGCATGGCCGGGGCAGGCGCGCCTGTCATCCCGTCGTCGTCCCGGCTATGCTTGCAGGGGCAGATGCTGAACGGGGAGGGCCTCATGTCTACGCTGGAACGGGCTATCGCCGTGGCCGCCAGGGCCCATGAAGGGCAATGCGACAAGGGCGGGGCGGCCTATATCCTCCACCCGTTGCGGGTGATGATGCGGGTGGCCACGCCTGAGCAACGGATCGTGGCGGTACTGCACGATGTGCTGGAAGACACGCCGCTGACCCTGTCGGACCTGGCCCGCGAAGGCTTCACCCTGAAGATTCTCGCCGCACTGCTGGCGCTGAGCAGGCGCGAGGACGAAAGCTACGAGGCATTCGTCGTGCGCCTGGGCCATGACCCGTTGGCGCGCCAGGTCAAGCTGGCGGACTTGGCCGACAACAGCGACCTGTCACGCATTCCTTGCCCGGGCCCGGCGGACCTGGCCCGGCTCAGCCGCTACCAGCAGGCCAGCGCCTACCTGCAGGCATTGGCCTGAGCCTCAGCCGCAGGCCTTGAGGTTCACCGGCCCCACGAAGTCGTTGCCGTGGCCCATCACGCACGCCACTTGCTGGTTGCGTTGCAGCTCCCAGACCTGCGGCGGGTAGGTCTTGTTCCAGGCGTCGAACAGCTGGCGGTCCTGGCGGGACAGGCGCAGGTCGTACCGCTTGCTCATGTAGAAGTAGGTGCGGGCGATCATCCCTCGAATGGAAGGGCGCGGCATGACCTTCCGTGCCTTGAAGTCGACTTGGGTCAGGCAGCGGCCGTACTGGCCTTGCTGCGTGGGCAGCCAGCCGAAGCTGTAGTTGCTGCGGTCGCCGTTGACCTCGCCGATGCTCGGCACCAGGTTGTGCAGGTCGGCCTCTGCGCGCTTGAACACATCGTCGTGGCGTGCACAGTTCTTGCGCCCGCCCTGTTGCCAGCATTGGCGCTGATGGCCGATCTGCCAGGCCGGGACGATGTGTTCCCACTCGATGCGCGAGGCGCGTTGGGCGTTCTTGCGTGGGGTATAGCCACAGGAAGCCAGGTCGACCTTGTTGCCCTTGTACTTGCAGCCGCAATAGAACTCCGTGGATTGCGGGGCATACAACCGCCACGCCACCTTCTTGGCTTCCTGGAAGGTGCGCGGGGCATCGGCATGGGCGAGGGGAATGCTCAACAGCAGGCAGGCGGTGGCAAAAAGCGTAACTCTCATGCGCGGTCAGTCTTCCTTCGGCACGGTCCAGAAGATCTGCACGCCGCCGTCGTCGCGGTGGGCGAGGGTGACGTTGTCGTTCTCGGCGATCTCCTCGAGCAGGGTCTCCCAGTCATCGGGCGACTCGTGTTCCAGGCGGAAGATCAGGGCGGCGCGGCTGCGCTGGGCGATGGGGCTGTTGATGATCTTCTGGATGCGCAGACCCAGTTGCTCATAACTGCCAGGCGTTGCGGAGGAGGTGCTGGCCACGGGGCTTTTCCTTGTTTTGCTGTATGTGCATACAGTATTTGACTGTAGGCAATTTCGCAACAGCGTGTAAGGTGAAAAGCGTATATGACCGTGCTAGAGGGATTAGTTCGGGATTGGCTATGTGACGTGAGGGGCGACCTGTCCGGCGCCCCCGGTACTTTGGAGCGGCCTCGTGTCGCGAGAGGGGCGCAAAGCGCCCCCTGGATCCTGAGCATCACAAAACGGGTGCAGGCAGCACACCCGTCCAGCGATCAATACTCCCAGAAGATCCGCTGCAGCTCCTTGCTGTCCTGGGTCTTGGTCATCGCCACCATGGCCAGGATCCGTGCCTTCTGCGGATTCAGGTCATGGGCCACGACCCAGTCGTTCTTGTCGTCAGGCTGCTCGGCATTGCGCAGCACGAAGCCGCCGGCATTCACATGCGAGGAACGAATGATCTGCACGCCGTCCTTGCGCAGCGCCTGCAGCGCCGGCACTACCCGCGACGATACCGAGCCATTGCCGGTGCCAGCGTGGATGAGCGCCTTGGCGCCATTCTGCGCCAGCGCCTTGTAGGCGGTGTCGGTCACGTTGCCATAGCCGTAGGCGATGTCCACCGCTGGCAGGCTGCTGATCTGCTTGATGTCGAATTCCGAGTTGACGGTGTGGCGCTTGGCCGGCAGGCGGAACCAGTACGACTTGCCTTCCACCACCATGCCCAACGGGCCCCATGCGCTCTTGAACGCCTCGGTCTTGATGTTGATCGCCTTGCTCACGTCGCGGCCCGACTGGATCTCATCGTTCATGGTCACCAGCACGCCCTTGCCGCGGGACTCCTTGCTGCTGGCCACGGCGACGGCGTTGTACAGGTTGAGCATGCCGTCGGCGGACATGGCGGTGCCCGGGCGCATGGAACCGACCACCACGATCGGCTTGTCGGTCTTCTCCACCAGGTTGAGGAAGTAGGCGGTCTCTTCCAGGGTGTCGGTGCCGTGGGTGATGACGATGCCGTCGACGTCCTTGCTGTCGGCCAGTTCGGCGACGCGTTTGCCCAGCTTCAGCAAGTCTTCGTTGCTGATGCTTTCGGAGGCGATCTGCATCACCTGCTCGCCGCGCACGTTGGCCAGGTCGGCCAGCTCCGGCACACCGGCGATGAGCTTGTCGACGCCGAGCTTGGCGGCCTGGTAGGTGGCGCTGTTGGCGGCGCTGGCGCCTGCGCCGGCGATGGTGCCGCCGGTGGCGAGGATCACCACGTTGGCCAGTTTCTGCTGTTGCTCGGCTTCCTTGGCGGACGCGGCTGTCGGCAGGATCAGCAGCAGGGCGAGGGCGCCGGGAGCGAAGGTCTTCAGTGCAGCTTGCATGTTTTTGTTCTCTCTCTTCCTGATGAGGTGTTGGCTGTGTCGCACAGCTGCCCAGGCAGGTTTCGTACCAGGCGCCGGCGGTAAGGTGAACAGCGAGGGGCCGTCGCTACGTTCAGGGCGCGACGAGCCCGTGCCAACGGGAAATGCGCCATGCTTTGCAGACGCAGGCAGGTGGTTCGGTGGCCTGCTGTGGCGACCCTTTGTGTTCGGTGTTCCGAACAAGCGTAGGAAAAGATGTTCGGTTTTTCGGATAAATTCCGGATAATCCGGACACGTGTCACAGGGGAGGGTGGCGCGCGGGATTTGACAAAGCCAGGTCCTGTTTTCATAGTAGGGCAACGCAAACGTTTGCATCCGATAAAAACCACAAGATTCGGAGTCAATTCAATGAACTTGCCGTTCCCGGGGCGCCTGCTGGCCCTCGCCGTCTTCTCCACGTTGTCCCTGGCCTTGCCACTCTCCGCCGCCCACGCCGAAGACAAACCCAAGGTCGCCCTGGTGATGAAGTCCCTGGCCAACGAGTTCTTCCTGACCATGGAGGATGGCGCCAAGGCCTACCAGAAAGACCACGCCAACGACTTCGACCTGGTGGCCAACGGCATCAAGGACGAATCCGACACCAGCAACCAGATCCGCATCGTCGAGCAGATGATCGTCTCCGGCGTCAATGCCCTGGTCATCGCCCCGGCTGACTCCAAGGCCCTGGTGCCGGTGGTGAAGAAGGCCATGGACGCCGGTATCACCGTGGTCAACATCGACAACCGCCTCGACCCCGAGGTGCTGCAGAGCAAGGGCATCAGCGTCCCCTTCGTCGGCCCCGACAACCGCAAGGGCGCCCGCCTGGTCGGCGACTACCTGGCCAGCAAGCTCAAGGCTGGCGACCAGGTCGGCATCATCGAAGGCGTGCCGACCACCACCAATGCCCAGCAGCGTACCGCCGGCTTCAAGGACGCCATGGAGGCCGCGCAGATGCAGGTGGTCGCGGTGCAGTCGGGCAACTGGGAGATCGACAAGGGCAACGCCGTGGCCGCCGCCATGCTCAACGAATACCCCGAACTCAAGGCGCTGCTGGCCGGCAACGACAGCATGGCCCTGGGCGCCGTGTCGGCAGTGCGCGCCGCCGGCAGGACCGGCCAGGTGCGGGTGGTCGGCTACGACAACATCCGCGCCATCAAGCCCATGCTCAAGGACGGCCGCGTGCTCGCCACCCTCGAGCAGCACGGCGCCGACCAGGCGGTGTTCGGCATCCAGGCGGCGCTGAAGATGCTCAAGGGCGAGAAGCCCGATGTGGATGCCGACAACGTCATCCAGACCCCGGTCGAGCTGGTCACCCAGCCTTGAGGCATGGCAGGAGGGATGCGCATGTCTGCCTCGGCCAATGAAGTCGTGCTCGGCGTGGACGGCCTGGGCAAGACCTACGCCCAGCCGGTGCTGGGCGATGTCACGCTGCAACTGCGCGCGGGCGAGGTGCTGGCCCTGACCGGCGAGAATGGCGCCGGCAAGAGCACGTTGTCGAAGCTCATCGGCGGCCTCGAGCCGCCCAGCGCCGGGCAGATGACCTACCTGGGCCAGCCCTACGCACCCGGCAGCCGCCGCGCGGCCGAACGCCTCGGCGTGCGTATGGTCATGCAGGAGCTCAACCTGCTGGCGACCCTGACCGTTGCCGAGAACCTGTTTCTCCACAAGCTGCCCAGCCGTGCCGGCTGGATCAGCCGCAAGCGCTTGCGCCAGCAGGCCAGTGCGGCCATGGCCCAGGTCGGGCTGGACGCCATCGACCCGGAGACCCCGGTCGGCGCGTTGGGTATCGGCCACCAACAGATGGTGGAGATCGCCCGCAACCTGATCGGCGACTGCCGCGTGCTGATCCTCGACGAACCCACGGCCATGCTCACCGCCCGCGAGGTGGAGCTGCTGTTCACCCAGATCGAGCGCCTGCGCCAGCGCGGGGTGGCCATCGTCTACATCTCCCATCGCCTGGAGGAACTGCAGCAGGTGGCCCAGCGCGTCGCGGTGCTGCGCGACGGCAAGCTGGTGTGCCTCGAGCCGATCCAGCGCTACAGCAGCGCCGAGCTGGTCAACCTGATGGTCGGGCGCGAACTGGGCGAGCACATCGACCTCGGTCGCCGCCAGATCGGCCCACCTTTGCTCAGGGTCGACAGGCTCAGCCGTGGCGACAAGGTGCGCGAGGTGTCGTTCGAGGTGCGGGCAGGGGAGATCTTCGGGGTCTCAGGGCTGATCGGCGCTGGCCGGACCGAGCTGCTGCGCCTGATCTACGGCGCCGACCGCGCCGACAGCGGCAGCATCGCCCTCGGCCAGCCGCTCCGGCCGTTGGCCATCGATTCGCCCAAGGCCGCCGTGGCGGCCGGCATCGCCCTGGTCACCGAGGATCGCAAGGGCGAAGGCCTGCTGCTGTCCCAGTCGGTCAGCGCCAACCTCGCCCTGGGCAACCTGGGCGCAGTGTCCCGTGGCGGTATCCTCGATGCCGGCGCCGAGCGCGCCCTGGCCGATCGGCAGATCGCCGCCATGCGCATCCGCAGCGCAGGCCCGGCCCAGGCCGTGGGCGAGCTGTCCGGGGGCAACCAGCAGAAGGTGGTGATCGGCCGCTGGCTGGAGCGCGACTGCCAGGTGCTGCTGTTCGACGAGCCGACCCGAGGCATCGATGTCGGCGCCAAGTTCGACATCTATGGCCTGCTGGCCGGGCTGGCGCGCCAGGGCAAGGCGCTGGTGGTGGTGTCCAGCGATTTGCGCGAGCTGATGCTGATCTGCGACCGCATTGCCGTGCTCAGCGCCGGTCGCCTCATCGATACCTTCGCGCGTGACGACTGGAGCCAGGACCAGCTCCTCGCCGCCGCCTTCGCCGGCTACCAGAAACGTGATGCGCTGCTGCACGATGCAGCGCCCAGGATGGACGCATGAAGACCACACCTCTCGAGACCTCGGTCAGCGCATCGGTGCGCCGCGCCGGCAGCTACTTCGGGCTGGGCACCTACCTGGGCCTGGCCGGGGCTTTGCTGGCGATGATCGTGCTGTTCGCGTTCCTGAGCAGCCATTTCCTGTCGTACGCCACCTTCAGCACCCTGGCCAATCAGATTCCCGACCTGATGGTGCTGGCGGTGGGCATGACCTTTGTGCTGATCATCGGCGGCATCGACCTGTCGGTGGGCTCGGTGCTGGCGCTGGCCGCCTCGACGGTCAGCCTGGCGATCCTCGGCTGGGGGTGGAACGTGTTGCCCGCGGCGCTGCTGGGCATGGCCGTGGCGGCCCTGGCCGGCAGCATCACCGGTGGCATCACCGTAGCCTGGCGCATCCCCTCGTTCATTGTCTCCCTCGGCGTGCTGGAGATGGCCCGGGGCCTGGCCTACCAGTTCACCGACTCGCGCACCGCCTACATCGGCGATGCCTTCGCCTGGTTCTCCAACCCCATCGCCTTTGGCATTTCGCCGGCCTTCATCATCGCCTTGCTGGTGATCGTCCTGGCCCAGCTGGTGCTGACCCGTACCGTGTTCGGTCGCTACCTGATCGGCATCGGCACCAACGAGGAGGCCGTGCGCCTGGCTGGCATCGATCCGCGCCCCTACAAGGTCCTGGTGTTCGCCCTGATGGGGCTGCTCGCCGGGCTGGCCGCGCTGTTCCAGATCTCCCGCCTGGAAGCGGCCGACCCCAATGCCGGCGCGGGCCTGGAGCTGCAGGTGATCGCCGCCGTGGTGATCGGTGGCACCAGCCTGATGGGTGGGCGCGGCTCGGTCATCAGTACCTTCTTCGGCGTGCTGATCATCTCGGTGCTGGCCGCCGGGCTTGCGCAGATCGGCGCCTCGGAACCGACCAAACGCATCATCACCGGGGCGGTCATCGTCATCGCTGTGGTGCTCGACACCTACCGTACCCGGCGCGCAGGCCGGCGGAACTGAAACCATGGCAACCATCAAAGACGTCGCGGCACTGGCCGGTATTTCCTACACCACCGTGTCCCATGTACTGAACAAGACCCGCCCGGTCAGCGAGCAGGTGCGCCTGAAGGTCGAGGCGGCCATCGCCGAACTCGACTACGTGCCCAGCGCCGTGGCCCGTTCGCTCAAGGCGCGCAGCACCGCGACCATCGGCTTGCTGGTGCCCAACAGCGTCAACCCGTATTTCGCCGAGCTGGCCCGTGGCATCGAGGACGGCTGCGAGCGCAATGGCTATTGCGTGATCCTCTGCAACTCCGATGACAACCCGCAGAAGCAGCGCAGCTACCTGCGCGTGCTCCTGGAAAAGCGCATCGACGGCCTGATCGTCGCCTCGGCGGGCCAGGCCCCCGACCTGCTGGAGAGCCTGGCCAGCGTGCGTACGCCGATGGTCATCGTCGACCGCGCCCTGGAAGGCGTCGATGCCGACCTGGTGCGCATCGACCATGAGCAGGGCGGCTACCTGGCCACGCGCCACCTGCTGGAGCTGGGCCACCGCGACATCGCCTGCATCGGCGGCCCGGTCGATACCGGCGCCAGCCAACTGCGCCTGGCCGGCTTTCGTCGTGCCATGGCCGAGGCGGGGCTGGCGGTGGCCGAGGGCCGCGAGCTGCATTGCGACTTCACCAGCCCGGGCGGCCATGCCGCCGCGGCCCGCTTGCTGGATGGCGCGCGGCCCACGGCGATCTTCGCGGGCAACGACATGATCGGTTTCGGCGTGCTGCGCGCCGCCGCCGAGCGCAATATCAGCGTGCCAGGCGAGCTGTCGGTGATCGGCTTCGACGACATCGAGCTCAGCCGCTATGTCTACCCGCCGCTGACCACCGTCGGTCAGTCGATCCGCGAACTGGGCGAGAGCGCTGCGCAATTGCTGCTGGCACGCATCGCCACACCCCGGCACGGTGCGGCGCAGCAGCGGATCGTCGCGCCTCGTATCGTGCTGCGTGAATCCACCGGGCGGCGCCCGGACCTGTTCAATGACTATCGCTGAGGAGCGCCCATGCATGCCAAGGTAGTGGTGGTCGGCAGCCTCAACATGGACCTGGTGGCGCGTACCCAGCGCCTGCCTCGGGCCGGCGAGACCCTGGCCGGCGACAGCTTTTTCACCGTACCCGGCGGCAAAGGCGCCAACCAGGCGGTGGCGGCGGCGCGCCTGGGCGCCAGCGTGGCGATGGTCGGCAACGTCGGCGACGACGCCTATGGCCAGCAGTTGCGCCAGGCCCTGGAGCGCGAGGGCATCGATTGCCAGGCGGTCGGCGTGTGCGCCGGCGTTTCCAGCGGTGTGGCGCTGATCATGGTGGATGCCGCGAGCCAGAACTCCATCGTCATCATCCCCGGCGGCAACGGTTTGCTGACGCCTGCGACGGTGCAGCGCTTCGACCGGTTGCTACAGCAGGCCGAGGTGATCATCTGCCAGTTGGAGGTGCCAGCCGCCACGGTGGCCTGGACGCTTGCCCGCGGGCGCGAACTGGGCAAGACGGTGATCCTCAACCCCGCGCCGGCCAGCGGCCCCTTGCCGGCGGACTGGTTCGCCCACATCGACTACCTCACCCCCAACGAAAGCGAAGCCGAGGCCCTGGCCGGCGTGCCCGTCACCGACATCGACAGCGCCCGGCGTGCCGGCGAGCGGCTGCTGCAGCTGGGAGCGCGCAAGGTGATCGTGACGCTGGGGCCCCTGGGGGCGATGTTCGTCGATGGGGCAGGCAGCCGGCACTACCCGGCGACGGTGGTCAAGGCGCTGGATACCACGGCGGCCGGCGACACCTTCATCGGTGGCTTTGCCGCGGGCTTGGTGCGGGGGATGGAGGAGGGCGAAGCGATCGCCTTCGGTCAGCGCGCCGCCGCGCTGTCGGTGACCCGCGCCGGTGCCCAGCCTTCGATCCCCTACCTGGCGGAAGTGGCGCCATGCGGAAGACAATAGCGTCCTGTCCCGGACCCTTGCCGCGCTCGGGCATGGCGAGGGGGTCTGCTAACTAACTGGAGTCATGCTCATGTCCACCTCGACCCTCTCGGCTCCCCAGTCTGCCCCGTGCGACCTGATCATCGATACCGACCCCGGCGCCGACGACCTGGTGGCGTTGCTGCTGGCCATGGCCTGCCCGGCAGAGCTGAACATCCGCGCGATCACCACCGTGGCCGGCAACGTGAGCCTCGGCAAGACCTCGCGCAACGCCTGCCTGGCTCGGGAGTGGGCTGGCCGCGAAGACATCCCGGTCTACGCCGGGGCAGGGCGCCCGCTGGTGCGCAAGCCGGTGCATGCCGCCGAGGTGCATGGCGAAGAGGGGCTGGAGGGTGTGGCTGTCCATGCGCCCAGGCAAGGCCTGGCTTCGGGCAGCGCCGTGCAGTACCTGGTCGACACCCTGGCTGACGCCGAGCCGCACAGCATCACCCTCGCCATGCTCGGCCCGCAGACCAACCTGGCCCTGGCGCTGGTCCAGCAGCCGGGCATTGCCAGGGGCATCAAGGAAGTGGTGGTCATGGGCGGCGCCCACTTCAATGGCGGCAATATCACCCCGGTGGCCGAGTTCAACCTGTATGCCGACCCTCACGCCGCCGAAGTGGTGCTGGCCAGCGGCGTCAGGCTCGCCTACGTGCCTCTGGACCTGACCCACAAGATCATCACCAGCGACGAGCGCTTCAGGCAGTTGGCCGCGATCGGCAACCAGGCCAGCAAGCGTGTGGTGGGTATCCTCGATGCCTACGTCAAGCACGACATGGACTTGTACGGCATGCCCGGCGGCCCGGTGCACGACGCCTGCGTCATCGCCTACCTGCTCGCGCCCGGTTTGTTCAGCGGTCGGCGGGCCCACATGACGGTCGACAGCCGTGAAGGCCCGACCTTCGGTCAGACCATCGTCGACTGGTATGGCGTGCTCAAGCGTCCGGCCAATGTGCTGTGGCTGAACGACGGCGATGCCCAGGGCTTCTTCGACCTGCTCAGTGCGCGTCTGGCCCGATTGCAATAGCCGCCTGCGACGTGTAGCGCTCGAGCACCTGCTCGATGAAGCTGCGTGCCGCCTCGCTGCCGCGTTCGCGTACCAGCAGGTCGACGGCGATCAGCAGCAGTTCCTCCGGCGTGCCAGGGCTGTAGGCGCTCTGGCCCTCGGCCCATTTGACCTTGATGTCGGCATCGATGCTGTGGCTACTCATGGGAGGCTCTCGTACTGGCCCGGGCTGTGGGTCGAACACCTGACCCTGGCGTTCGAAAGGAGGCGTGATGCGCTCCGCTTCTTGCAGTAAATCATGCCTTTGCGCGGATGGCACGGCGACGTGAGCATAAGCGGTGTGGCGTGCGGTGCAAAATCCGGTCACGATTACCCTTCGTCATGAGCGGCAGGTTCAGGCAGACTTGTCCGGTTTTGCAACAAACTGTGAGTGACGCTGTCGCATCAGGCAGTGTCCCGTGATCGATTAGGAGGATTCATGTTCCGTACCCGTGCTTACCTGGCGACCTTGCTGGCGGCTGCAGTCCTGGCAGGTTGCAGCACTGGCGGTTCTTCGGGCGCTGGCGGCAGCGCCCCGGCCCCTTCGGCCGGCAACGATGGTCGCTGCGAGGCCAGCGGCGCCGATTTCGCCATCGGCAAGCAGGGCACCGCGGAGTTGCTCGAGCAGGCGCGCAAGGCCAGTGGCTCGCAGTTGGCGCGGATCCTCAAGCCCCATGACGTGATCACCCTGGAGTATCGCTCCGAGCGCTTGAACCTGAATGTCGACGACCGCGGTGTGGTCACGCGCGTCAACTGCGGCTGAGTGTCGGTTGGGGTAGGGCGGCAAGCAGCCCCAATGCCACCCACAAAAAACCCGCCATGAAGGCGGGTTCTTTGTATCGGTCGCCGAATTACTCCGGACGAACCTGCGCAGCCTGCATGCCCTTCTGACCGCGCTCGGCAACGAAGGAAACGGACTGGCCTTCTTTCAGGCTCTTGAAGCCGTCGGTTTCGATGGCCTTGAAGTGTACGAACAGGTCGTCGCCGCCGCCTTGTGGGGTGATGAAGCCGTAGCCTTTTTCATCATTGAACCATTTGACGGTGCCGGTTTGGCGATTGGACATGGGGTGAATCTCCAGAAACATGGTTTTTTTTCGAGGTGCAATGTTGCCGAGGCTACGGAGCACCGGCACATCATAGTCTAATTCTGCGTATCTAGCGCCTGTTACCTTCGCCGGATACTGATCCAGGGCAAACAAAATGTGAATCGCCCGGTAAAAACCGTCAGCTTTTCGGCGCGCAGGCCTGTCGCACGACCGTCTGTGCCCGCTGCATCAGCTTGGCGTCAACGCCGTCCTTGCTGTCCAGTTCCTCGATCTCGGCTTTGGTGAAGTTCTTTTCGATGGCGTCGGCGCCACATTTGCAATGCTTGTCCGCCGTCTTGGCGTCGACGCCCTGTCCGGTGGCCACCTGGACGCATTGGTCCATGTAGGCGCCTTTCTTGCCGGCAGGCCACTCCGCATGCGCCGCCAGGGGCAGCAGCAGGGCACCAGCGGCGGTCAGGGCCAGAAGAGACTGAAGTCGCATAACCAGACACTCCTTGGGTTGGGTCTCATCAAGAGTAGGATGCTTCAGAGACTCTGATGGGAAATTTTCCGTACAAGTTCACCCGAACGGCTCAATTTCCAAATATTTCTGCCTGGCGTACAGCCCGCGTGCTAGGATGCCCGGCTTGCAGCTCATCACTAACAGCTCGCAGCTTATTTTCCAGTCACTCTGGTTCGTCCCTGGCAGGCCGAAAAGGTCTCTGCCACTGTGAGGCAGGCTTTCCCGCGGGAAAGGCAGGGCGGATCTTGTACTGGCTCATCCCAACCCATGTGACCTTTGGTAGGGGTCACCACTAGGAGAGGAGGCGCCATGCCCGTAATTACTCTTCCCGATGGCAGTCAACGTACGTTCGACAAGGCCGTCACCGTTGCCGAAGTCGCCGCATCCATCGGCGCGGGCCTCGCCAAGGCCACTCTGGCCGGCAAGGTCAACGGCAAACTGGTCGACGCCTGCGACCTGATCGAGAATGACGCCACCCTGCAGATCATCACGCCCAAGGATGAAGAGGGACTGGAGATCATCCGCCACTCGTGCGCCCACCTGATCGGTCACGCGGTGAAGCAACTGTACCCGACCGCCAGGATGGTGATCGGCCCGGTGATCGACGAAGGCTTCTACTACGACATCGCCTACGAGCGTCCTTTCACCCCCGACGACCTGGCCGCCATCGAGCAGCGCATGCAGCAGCTGATCGACAAGGACTACGACGTCATCAAGAAGATGACCCCGCGCGGCGAAGTCATCGACGTGTTCAAGAGCCGTGGCGAGGACTACAAGCTGCGCCTGGTCGAGGACATGCCCGACGAGCAGGCCATGGGCCTGTACTACCACGAAGAATACGTCGACATGTGCCGTGGCCCGCATGTGCCGAATACCCGCTTCTTGAAGGCCTTCAAGCTGACCAAGCTGTCCGGCGCCTACTGGCGTGGCGACGCCAAGAACGAGCAGCTGCAGCGCGTGTACGGCACCGCCTGGGCCGACAAGAAGCAACTGGCGGCGTACATCCAGCGCATCGAAGAGGCCGAGAAGCGCGACCATCGCAAGATCGGCAAGCGCCTGGGCCTGTTCCACCTGCAGGAAGAAGCGCCGGGCATGGTGTTCTGGCACCCGGCCGGCTGGACGGTCTACCAGGTCCTCGAGCAGTACATGCGCAAGGTCCAGCGTGACAACGGCTACCTGGAAATCAAGACGCCGCAGGTGGTCGATCGCTCCCTGTGGGAAAAGTCCGGGCACTGGGCGAACTATGCCGAAAACATGTTCACCACCGAGTCGGAAAACCGCGACTACGCCATCAAGCCGATGAACTGCCCCTGCCACGTGCAGGTGTTCAACCAGGGCCTGAAGAGCTACCGCGAACTGCCGCTGCGCCTGGCCGAGTTCGGTGCCTGCCACCGCAACGAGCCGTCCGGCGCGCTGCACGGCATCATGCGTGTGCGCGGCTTCACCCAGGACGATGCGCACATCTTCTGCACCGAAGAGCAGATGCAGTCCGAGTCGGCCGCGTTCATCAAGCTGACCCTGGACGTCTACCGTGACTTCGGCTTCCAGGACATCCAGCTCAAGCTGTCCACCCGTCCGGAAAAGCGCGTCGGCTCCGACGAGCTGTGGGACCGCGCCGAAGGCGCGCTGGCCGCGGCCCTGGACGCCGCCGGCCTGCCGTACGACCTGCAGCCGGGCGAGGGCGCCTTCTATGGCCCGAAGATCGAGTTCTCGCTCAAGGACTGCCTGGGCCGCGTGTGGCAATGCGGAACCCTGCAGCTGGACTTCAACCTGCCGATCCGCCTTGGCGCCGAGTACGTCTCCGAAGACAACGGCCGCAAGCACCCGGTGATGCTGCACCGTGCCATCCTCGGTTCGTTCGAGCGTTTCGTCGGGATCCTGATCGAGCACTACGAAGGGGCGTTCCCGGCCTGGCTGGCGCCGACCCAGGCGGTGATCATGAACATCACCGACAAGCAGGCCGATTTCGCCCTCGAGGTGGAAAAATCCCTGAACGGTAGCGGTTTCCGTGCCAAGTCCGACTTGAGAAATGAGAAGATCGGCTTTAAAATCCGCGAGCATACTTTGCTCAAGGTCCCGTACCTTTTGGTTATAGGGGATCGCGAAGTCGAAACGCAGACCGTCGCCGTACGCACCCGTGAAGGCCAGGACCTCGGCTCCATGCCGGTATCCCAATTCACCCAACTGCTCGCTGACGCAGTTGCCCAGCGCGGTCGCCTAGAATCGGAGTAATGACTATTAAGCGTGAAATGAGAAACGATAAACGAACTGCACCGAAGGCCCCGATCAACGAGAATATCTCGGCACGCGAGGTTCGGTTAATTGGAGCCAACGGCGATCAGGTTGGCATCGTCTCGATTGATGAAGCGCTGCGTATCGCTGAAGAAGCGAGACTGGATCTGGTGGAGATCTCTGCCGACGCGCAACCGCCTGTCTGCAAGGTCATGGACTACGGCAAGCACCTCTTCGAGAAGAAGAAGCAGGCCAACGAAGCCAAGAAGAACCAGAAGCAGATCCAGATCAAGGAAATCAAGTTTCGTCCAGGGACGGAAGAAGGGGATTACCAGGTAAAACTACGCAACCTGGTACGTTTCCTTAGCGATGGGGACAAGGCCAAGATCTCTCTGAGATTCCGCGGCCGTGAGATGGCCCACCAGGAGCTGGGGATGGAACTGCTGAAGCGGGTCGAAGCCGACCTCGCCGAATACGGTACCGTCGAACAGCATCCGAAGATGGAAGGACGCCAGCTTATGATGGTCATCGCCCCCAAAAAGAAGAAATAACCTCCTGGGCACGGCAGGCCTAATGGTTATGTGTAATTTATCGAATGCGGAGTTCCAAACATGCCAAAGATGAAAACCAAGAGCGGTGCTGCGAAGCGTTTCCTGAAAACCGCTTCCGGCTTCAAGCACAAGCACGCTTTCAAGAGCCACATCCTGACCAAAATGTCGACCAAGCGTAAGCGTCAACTGCGCGGTGCCAGCCTGCTGCACCCGTCCGACGTGGCAAAAGTCGAGCGCATGCTGCGCGTACGTTAATTCTGGTCAACGATAGAGGAAGTTACTCATGGCTCGTGTAAAGCGCGGCGTCATCGCTCGTAAGCGTCACAAGAAAATTCTGAAACTGGCTAAAGGCTACTACGGTGCGCGTTCGCGCGTATTCCGCGTCGCCAAGCAGGCGGTCATCAAGGCTGGTCAATATGCCTACCGTGACCGTCGCCAGAAGAAGCGTCAGTTCCGCGCCCTGTGGATCGCTCGTATCAACGCCGGTGCCCGCACCAACGGCCTGTCCTACAGCCGTCTGATCGCTGGCCTGAAAAAAGCGTCGATCGAAATCGACCGCAAGGTTCTGGCCGACCTGGCAGTGAACGAAAAAGCGGCGTTTGCTGCGATTGTCGAGAAAGCTAAAGCCGTCCTGGCTTAAGTACCCACGACAATCACCTGGCGGCGCTTGCGGCGCCAGGTGTTGAACGTCATCGATAGGGGAAGAGCCTGCAAGGTTCTTCCCCTATTTTCGTATCTGGAGTCTGTACATGGAAAACCTGGATGCGCTGGTCTCCCAAGCCCTGGAGGCCGTGGAGCGCGCTGAAGACATCAATGCCCTGGAACAGATCCGGGTTCAATTCCTCGGCAAGAAAGGCGAGCTGACCCAGGTGATGAAGACCCTGGGCAACCTGCCAGCCGAAGAGCGCCCCAAGGTCGGTGCGCTGATCAACGACGCCAAGGAGCGCGTCACCGAAGTGCTCAACGCACGCAAGGCCGCTTTCGAAGAGGCCGAGCTCAGCGCTCGCCTGGCGGCAGAATGCATTGATGTGACCCTGCCAGGCCGTGGCCAGACCTCCGGTGGCCTGCACCCGATCACCCGTACTCTCGAGCGCATCGAACAGTTCTTCACCCATATCGGCTACGGCATTGCCGAAGGCCCCGAGGTCGAAGACGACTACCACAACTTCGAAGCCCTCAACATCCCCGGCCACCACCCGGCCCGGGCGATGCACGACACCTTCTACTTCAATGCCAACATGCTGCTGCGTACCCACACCTCGCCGGTGCAGGTGCGGACCATGGAGTCGACCCAGCCGCCGATCCGCATTGTCTGCCCAGGCCGCGTGTATCGCTGCGACTCGGATATCACCCACTCGCCGATGTTCCACCAGGTCGAAGGCCTGCTGGTCGACCGTGGCATCAACTTCGCCGACCTCAAGGGCACCATCGAGGAGTTCCTCCGGGTGTTCTTCGAGAAGGAGCTGGCGGTGCGCTTCCGTCCGTCGTTCTTCCCCTTCACCGAGCCGTCCGCCGAGGTCGACATCCAGTGCGTGATGTGCTCTGGCAACGGCTGCCGGGTGTGCAAGCAGACCGGCTGGCTCGAGGTGATGGGCTGCGGCATGGTCCACCCGAACGTGCTGCGCATGTCTGGCATCGACCCGGAAGAGTACCAGGGCTTCGCCTTCGGCATGGGCGCCGAGCGCCTGGCCATGCTGCGCTATGGCGTCAACGATTTGCGTCTGTTCTTCGACAACGACCTGCGGTTCCTCGCGCAATTCCGCTAGGTCCGTACTTGACGCAATTTTCAGGAGAACAGCATGAAATTCAGTGAACAGTGGCTGCGCGGTTGGGTAAACCCGCAAGTCTCCCGTGACGAACTGGTCGCTCGCCTGTCCATGGCCGGCCTCGAAGTCGACAGCGTCACCCCCGCTGCCGGCCAGTTCAGCGGCATCGTGGTGGGCGAAGTACTCGCCACCGAACAGCACCCGGACGCCGACAAGCTGCGCGTGTGCCAGGTCAGCAACGGCCAGGAGACCTTCCAGGTCGTCTGCGGCGCCCCCAACGTGCGCCCGGGCCTGAAGATCCCCTTCGCCATGATCGGCGCCGAGCTGCCGGGCGACTTCAAGATCAAGAAGGCCAAGCTGCGTGGCGTCGAGTCCTTCGGCATGCTCTGCTCGGCTGCCGAGCTGCAGATCAGCGAAGAGAACGACGGCCTGCTGGAGCTGGCCGCCGACGCCCCGGTAGGTGAAGACATCCGTACCTACCTGAGCCTGGACGACGCCAGCATCGAGGTCGACCTGACCCCGAACCGCGGCGACTGCCTGTCGCTGGCGGGCCTGGCCCGTGAAGTCGGCGCCCTGTACGCCGCCCCGGTCACCCGCCCGCAGGTGCCGGCCGTTGCCCCGGCCCACGACGAAGTGCGCCCGGTCGACGTCCTGGCCCCGGCGGCCTGCCCACGCTACCTGGGCCGCGTGATCCGCAACGTCGATCTGTCCAGGCCGACCCCGCTGTGGATGGTCGAGCGCCTGCGCCGCGCCGATGTACGCAGCATCGACGCCGCCGTCGACATCACCAACTACGTGATGCTCGAACTCGGCCAGCCGATGCACGCCTTCGATCTCGCCGAAATCAACGGCGGCATCCGCGTGCGCATGGCCGAGGAGGGCGAGAAGCTCGTCCTGCTGGACGGCCAGGAAGTCGCCCTGCGTAGCGACACCCTGGTCATCGCCGACCACACCCGCGCCCTGGCCATCGCCGGCGTCATGGGCGGCGAGCACAGCGGTGTGTCCACCGAGAAGACCCGCGACCTGTTCCTCGAGAGCGCCTTCTTCGAGCCGATCTCCGTCGCCGGCAAGGCCCGCTCCTACGGCCTGCACACCGATGCCTCGCACCGCTACGAGCGTGGCGTCGATTCGCAACTGGCCCGCGAAGCCATGGAACGCGCTACTGCGCTGGTCCTGGAGATCGTCGGCGGCGAAGCCGGCCCGATCGTCGAGGCCGTCAGCGAGCAGCACCTGCCCAAGGTCGCGCCGATCACCCTGCGCGCCGAACGTATCACCCAGATGCTCGGCATGGAGATGGACGCCGCGCAAGTCGAGCAACTGCTCAACGCCCTGGGCCTGAAGACCAGCGCCAGCGGGGCAGGGCAGTGGACCGTCGAGGTTCCGAGCCATCGCTTCGATATCAGCCTGGAAGTCGACCTGATCGA
Source organism: Pseudomonas sp. I2 (assembly GCF_040984075.1). NCBI lineage: Bacteria > Pseudomonadati > Pseudomonadota > Gammaproteobacteria > Pseudomonadales > Pseudomonadaceae > Pseudomonas > Pseudomonas sp. I2. The sequence goes on along the minus strand of NZ_JBCGFQ010000001.1, from coordinate 102,219 downwards.
GGAGCTGGCCCGCCTGTACGGCTACAACCACTTGCCAGTGCGCTACCCGCAGGCACGCCTCGCGCCCCAGTCCCGCCCGGAAGCCCGCGGCGAACTGCCGACCCTGCGCCGCCTGCTGGTCGCCCGTGGCTACCAGGAAGCCATCACCTACAGCTTCATCGACCCGAAGCTGTTCGAACTGTTCAGCCCCGGCATCGAGCCGCTGCTGCTGGCCAACCCCATTTCCAGCGACATGGCCGCCATGCGTGCGTCCCTGTGGCCGGGCCTGGTCAAGGCGCTGCAGCACAACCTCAACCGCCAGCAGGACCGTGTCCGCCTGTTCGAAAGCGGCCAGCGCTTCGTCGGCCAACTGGGCGACCTCAAGCAGCAGCCGATGATCGCCGGCGTCGCCACCGGCAGCCGCCTGCCCGAAGGCTGGGCCAACGGCCGTGACGGCATCGACTTCTTCGACGTCAAGGCCGATGTGGAAGCCCTGCTGGGCTATTCCGGCGCCCTGGACGCGTTCACCTTCGTCGCCGGCAAGCACCCGGCCCTGCATCCAGGCCAGACCGCCCGCATCGAGCGCGACGGCAAGGAAGTCGGTTACCTCGGCGCGATCCATCCGGAACTGGCCAAGACCCTCGGCCTGGACCGCCCGGTGTTCGTCTTCGAGCTGGTGCTGGGCGATGTGGTCGAAGGCCGCCTGCCAAGGTTCAGCGAGCTGTCCAAGTTCCCGGAAGTGAGGCGTGACCTGGCGTTGATCGCAGGTCGTGATGTAGCTTCTAGCTCGGTGCTTGACGTAATTCGTGACAATGCAGGCGAATGGCTGACAGACCTCAGGCTGTTTGATGTCTACCAGGGTAAAGGTATTGATCCTGATAGAAAAAGCCTCGCCGTTGGCTTGACCTGGCAGCATCCATCGCGCACTCTTAACGACGATGAGGTGAACGCGACCCTGCAAGATATCCTCACCTCGCTCGAACAAAGGTTGAACACCACGTTAAGGAAATAGCGTATGGGTGCTCTGACGAAAGCTGAGATGGCCGAAAGGCTGTACGAGGAGCTGGGGCTCAACAAGCGAGAGGCCAAGGAGCTGGTCGAGCTGTTTTTCGAAGAAATTCGGCACGCACTTGAAGAGAACGAGCAGGTCAAGTTGTCCGGTTTCGGCAACTTCGACCTTCGCGACAAACGCCAGCGGCCGGGCCGCAACCCCAAGACAGGGGAAGAGATCCCGATCACCGCACGCCGCGTCGTCACCTTTCGTCCAGGGCAGAAACTGAAAGCCCGGGTTGAGGCCTATGCTGGAACCAAGCCATAACGACGAGCTGCCCCCCATTCCGGGCAAGCGCTACTTCACCATCGGTGAGGTCAGTGAGCTCTGTGCGGTAAAACCGCACGTGCTGCGTTATTGGGAGCAGGAGTTCCCGCAGCTCAACCCGGTCAAGCGCCGCGGCAACCGGCGGTATTACCAGCGCCAGGATGTGTTGATGATCCGCCAGATCCGCGCGTTGCTGTATGACCAGGGCTTCACCATCGGCGGGGCGCGCTTGCGGCTCTCCAGTGATGAGGCCAAGGATGACACTACCCAGTACAAACAGCTGATTCGGCAGATGATTGCCGAGTTGGAAGATGTACTGGTGGTGCTCAAGAAGTGACCTGACGCTGGCGAGTGGAAAGTTTTTTGAAAAAAAGCTTCCATTTATCAGAAGGTTAGGGTACATTTCTCAACGTTCTCAGCGGTATCGAGAACAGTTCGGGGCGTAGCGCAGCCCGGTAGCGCACTTGCATGGGGTGCAAGGGGTCGAGTGTTCGAATCACTCCGTCCCGACCAAAAAACCTCAAGAAATCCAGTCACTTAGCGGTGGCTGGATTTTTTATGCCTGTGGTTTTTGAGGGCTTCCGATTTTTGCCCCACTTTTTGCCCCACCGGGGATTTTTGCGCTGGTCACTACCCGTGAGGAGGGATCGGTGGAGGGCTTTGTGTGAGCTGAGCCGGCAGGGGTGTTCCTGTCTGGCGAGTGATTAAAAGGATTGCAGTGGCAGGAATAAGCGACGGCTATCCGAATCAAGCGGCAAGAACCCGTATTGCTCGTAGAATCCCCGAACCTGGTCGTCGATGACGTCGACGACCAAGGCGTAGATTGCGATCTGATTGCTGACGGCCAGCGTACGCTTGATGGCATCGGCTAGCAGCAATCCGCCTATGCCACGACCCTGAGCATCCTGGCTGATGGCGAGGCGGCCGAGCAAGGCGGCGGGGAGTGGGTGGCGGGGCAGTCTGCGAGCAAGCTTTTCGGGAAGCTGGTCGAACTCGATCGACAGGCTGGAAAGGGTGTAGTAACCCGTGATGGCATCTGGCTGCTCCAACGTTGTGGCGACGAATACCCGGCTAACGCGACGCTTCACGTCGTGGCCGGCTTGCTTGTGTAGGTAGTCGTCCAGTGCGTTTACGCCGCATTGGAAACCGGCTCGGTGATGGTTGGTGGCTAAGGCGTGATGAGCAGATCGACTCGCTCGCTCATCGGCCGGTGACACGCTGTTCGTGACTCTCAAGGACGTCGGCCAACTTCTTGTTGAACGTGACCGGCTTGCTCAGCGCATCGAAGAACGCTTCTGCATCGCTCGCCTTCGGACTCATGACCTCATGCTCACGGATGGTCTTCTCGGCATGTGCCAGTGCGCTGTTCAGGATGAACTGGCTGACGGTCTTCCTCTCGAAGCTTGCGGCGCGTTCCAGGGGTTTCTTAGCGCTCTTCTGCAGGCGGAGGTTGATCCGTTTCTGCTTGGTGTCTGAGGCTGTGTTCATGTCGAAAGTGGCCACTCCAAGGTTGATGTGAAGTATCGTACGTCAAAGTGGTGCCTTATCAATGTCATTCCCGTACTGATAGCCTCCAGGAGCTTCGTGGAAATGCTTTCCTGTACCGGTTGGGCCAGTGATTCAGGGTGTGCTTTTTTAGCCAGATGACGGCTGCTTTCGACTGATTCTGTTGAAAAAGTCCCTCCGCGATTTTGCTCACGAAAGGGGGGGCGACGTTGAAATCTGGCTTGCTCAGAAGGCAGAAGACGGAGCTGTCTTGGTTTTTACACAGCAACGCCAGAATTGGAGCGTTTTTTGAGCTGCTAAAAAGCAGCTCTCCCAGAGGCCGACTTTTTCAACAGAATCGGCCAGAAGCGGCCTGTCAGAATCATCAAAAGACCCAGATCGGCGTATTGCAACTGTCGTGACTCTCTCGCCAGCCCCTACGGCGAAGCCTCCAGTCGCCGTGTTCGGCCACTGCGCAGTTTACCGGCTATCGAACCCCTTACCAGCGCTTGGCGATGTCGCCTAAGCGATATCCTCATCGCACGTTGGCCGGAGAATACGCTGGAGACGTTGACCGGAACTCAGCACCGTGATATCAAATTACCATCGGGCTCGGGGCACAATTTAACTTTCCACTGACTATATGCGGTGGCCAATGCAAGGGTAGCTTTGCCTGATCGCGCTATACGGTGACTATACTGGTGGCGACGGTAAAAGAGAAAATAGCCCCGAAGTCCGGTACTAATGAATGGATATCGACGAGCTTTTAAAGGATTTACTTGGCCCGGGCTTCAAGAGCCTTGATGGGTTCTGCCAGTTATTAAAAGTTGATCGAGACAAGCTACTCAAATTCCTTTACAAGAGGAAAGGCAGCCATTACGTTAGCTTTTCCATCTTAAAGAAAAACAAAACCCACCGCTCCATTAAAGCGCCTAAGCGGGTGATGAAGAAAATTCAGCATGCGCTTTTGCCGCATCTCGAAAAATTCTATTCCCCCAAGCCTTCCAGCCATGGATTCGTCAAGGGTAGGAGCGTCAAGACAAACGCTCAAATCCACTCCAGAAAGAGATATGTTTTCAACATTGATCTGAAGGATTTTTTTGAAAGCATCCATTTTGGGCGAGTCAGAAATTTATTCATGGCCCCCCCATTTGATGCAGCCTACAATGTTGCGACAGTTATGGCGCATATCTGCTGCAGCGACGGAAAATTAGCTCAGGGCGCCCCAACTTCACCATTAATATCGAATATGATTTGTCGAAAGCTTGACTCACAACTTCAGGCCTTAGCAAAATCATGTAAATGTCATTTTACACGGTACGCTGACGACATTACGTTTTCCTTTACCACTACTGCAAAATACTTGCCGAAGGATATCGTTGAAGTTTCCGAGGACGGCAGGGCGATACCTGGGCGCGAACTGGAAGAAATTATCAAATCCAATGGATTCATCATAAACTCTGAAAAAACACGTCTTCAGCATCGGACGCAGCGCCAGATGGTAACGGGCCTGGTTGTCAATGAGATGCCAAACGTAACCAGAGAATTCATCCGTTTAACGAGCTCGATGATCAACGCTCTTAACCGCTACGGGCCTGAAATGGCAGAAGCCAAGTATTTGGAGATTCTGAAGGGTGAGAATCAGCCGCTTCAACCTCGTAAAATTCTGCGAACAAAGGAGAATGCTGGCGATTTTTTTATTAAAGTGGTCAAAGGACGGCTGAATTATATTCAAATGATTCGCGGGCGAGGCGACAAAATCTATCGTCGGTTGGCGTATGAATTCACAGTAGCTATAGGCAAAGAGAATCCGGAGTTCAAAAAATCACCTGAAGAGATCTTAGGGAACTCGATTTTTGTCGTTAACAACATCATTGATGAATCTCAGGGGACGGCCTTCCTTCTGGATGGGGTCGGCATCGTTACCAATGAACACGTGGTCACGGGAGTATCAAAAACGATCGCTCGTCACTCCATTTCATTCAAGCGTGCCGGCGACACAAGAGAATATTCGGCAGATCTTATCCTTTCGGACAAAAAGGCAGACTTGGCTATTTTTCATCCCAATGAAGAATTTCGAAACATCCCCGCTCTGCGCAAGTCTGACAAGACGATTGTTCGCCCCACGGATCCAGTTCTATCGATCGGTTTCCCTAGACATCGAGATGGTGCCGCACACTACATTGCAAAAGGCCATACTACTCAACGACGCCGTCAGGTCGACCTAGATTTGTGGTTGGTTGATTTTACGTTGATGGAGGGAAATAGCGGTGGCCCTATGTTTAACGACTCCATGGAAGTGATCGGCGTCACAGCTAGAGGAGCAAAAAATAATATCGATGCAGCACTTTACGGATTTATACCACTAGAGAGCTTGAATAGTTTTATAAATAGAGCGGACTTCCTACTTCTGAAAAGGTTGTACGATTATCTGGGCAACGGATCACTAAACCTCCTTCCTAGAGTTCCCGGCAAGGGGGTTTTTAGCAGCACTTACCAAACAAAGCTCCACAAGGAACACCTTCAGAAAGCTAAGGCAGTTTAGTGAGTGATCAAGGTTCAGTGGCTAGTTTACCGCGCTTCAAGCGATTGAACATCCATTCTTCCGCTTACTCATAATCACGCAGAAGACACCATATGCTGCCCGGCTACGCCATGGGAATCATAGGCTAGATGAGTCGAGTCGGGATGCATCAGCGCAACCTTGCTCCTCTTTGAGAGCCATCGACTACAAGGTGTGTGCCCCTCATTCGTTGATACCTGCAAACGCTATAGTCGTCTTTATAGACGCTGCAGAAGAGTCCGCTTTTGGCCCAGGCTGTGTGAAAACGTCTTAGAGCATGCTCTGCACGCAGAATCGGAACGAAAATCGCGTTCCTACGTAAATTTTTGACCTGCTGACTGACCAATCACCGTCAGATTTTACGTAGCAACGCAGACCATAAAACGGTGCATGCATTTTCACACAGCCTGGACCGAAAGCAGTCCTGAGGTCGCGAGCGATGCACCCTAGCCCTTCACTTATGTGGAGGACTAATCATGGCCACACCCACAACAAAAGCTCGCGAAGCTTGGAACAAGGGCAAACTGGTCGGCCAAAAAGCACCGCTGCGACTTAGGGACATTTGGGCTATCAGAGTGCGGCTTGAGATCGCGAACAAGGATCGCGATCTGGCGCTGTTCAACCTCGCCATCGACAGCAAGCTGCGAGCCTGCGATTTAACGAAGCTGCGCGTCAGAGACATAGCTCACGGTGATCATGTGTCGACACGCGCGATCGTGATGCGGCAGAAGACCCAGCGGCCGGTGCAGTTCGAAATCACCGCTCAGACGAGAGCATCAGTTGAAGCTTGGATCCGTGCTGCTCGCTGTCGCAGCGACGATTTCCTTTTTCTCAGTCGTGCTCGACGTTCAGCTCACATTTCCACGAGGCAGTACGCCCGCATAGTGAAAGCCTGGGTAACCACAATCGGTCTCGACCCAACGCTCTACGGAACCCATACGCTTCGTCGAACCAAAGCATCGTTGATCTATCGCAGAACGAAAAACCTGAGGGCGGTGCAGTTGCTGCTCGGCCATACGAAGCTGGAAAGCACTGTGAGGTATTTGGGTATCGAGGTCGATGACGCTCTGGAGATGGCGGAGCAGACTGAGGTTTGACGATGTTCCCCCTTTTAGCACCGGGATACAGGCCGGAGCCTTTTGGGGGGAGTTACCAGCGAAATCCAAAACTCTTCCATCTGAAGACTTGCTTGCACCTGAAGATGCGCCTCTGCTACTAACCAGTTACTGACATTGAAAATCAAAACCCTTGTCCCGCTGGGTGTTTGAAAGGCACCCAGCGGGACAAGGGTAGCAACACTTTACATTTGGTATCAGTAGTCCCAGAAGCCTGCAATCCACCGGAAGGCATCACCATCAATGGCTACGCGGCCAACCGAAGGGAAGGGCAGGTGGGTGGCGACGAACAGCTCGCCACTGGCCGCCGCTTCGCGAAGCAGGCGCACGCGCACGTGGACCGATTCTTCCGGGTCGTGCTCGAAGCCGTTGTGCCATTCCGGATGGTCGAAAGCCACCGGGAACAGCGCGTCGCCGGCGAAGGTCAGGCGCTCGCCGGCGGAATCGACGTAGACGATGCAATGGCCGGGGGTGTGACCGCCGGTAAGCTTCGCCACCACGCCCGGCGCAACCTGGTGTTCGTCCTCGAAGATGTGCAGCCGGCTTTCGTAATGCGCCATGAATTCGTTGGCAGTGCGACGCAGGACATCCGGGACTGGCTGCGGCATTTCGGTCAGGCTGAAGTCCGGGATCTTCCAGAAGTCGACTTCGGTGGCCGTGACGTGGATGCGCACCTCAGGGCTCAGACCGTTCTTCACGGGGTCGGTCAGCAGCCCGCCGATGTGGTCCATGTGCATGTGGGTGATCACGATATCGGTGATCGATGACAGCTCGATGCCGGCATCCTTCAGGCGCTTGGGGAACTGCCCGGCGCGGGGGAAGCCGGGGAACTGGTTGCCCAGGCCGGCGTCGACCAGGATGGTCTGCTCGCCGCTGCGCACCACCAGTACGTTCAGCGCCCAGTCGAACATGTCCGGGCCCAGGTACATCTCCTTGAACCAGGCTGCGCGTTCTTCCGGGGTGGCGTTGGTCGACATGGTTTCGGTCGGCAGCGGCAGCACACCGTCGCTGACCACCAGCACATCAATCTCGCCAACACGCAGGGCATAGCGCGAAGGCACCAGTTCCTGGGCCGGGGTGGATGCATCGGGCTGGGCGAAGGTGTTCAGGTGCATGGTCATGGTGGTTCTCCTGTTGCTTGTAGGTCGAGTCCATCAGGCGAATGGCGCTCCCTCGGGGGCGAGGGAGTGCGGGCAGAGCAGCGATCAGGCCACCGGGATCAGTGGGTCGGCGGCCGCCAGGGCGGCGCGGCGGTCGGCGGCCGGCGGGTAGATCCACACGGTGTTGATCTGCGTCTTGAGTTCCTTGGCCTCGGCCTTGACCAGCTTCAGCTGGCGGTCCCAGCCTTCGGTGTACACGGCGCCCCAGGCGCCCAGGTCGAGGCAGGTGACGTACTTGGGCTGGCGGTACTGGGTCGGAGCGACGCCGAGCAGGTCGGCGGCGGCGTTATTGCCGGCGTGTCGGCCGAGGCTGATGGCGTGCTGGCAGGACATCGCGGCGAAGTTGCCGATGTCATCGGTGGCGGCGTAGGCGACATCGCCGGCGGCGAAGACATTCTGCAGTCCGCGCACCTTGAGGTTGCCGTCCACGTGCAGGCGGCCCTGGCCATCACGCTGGGCAGTCAGCTGTTCGGTCAGCGCGCTGGCGCGGAAGCCCACGGTCCAGATCACCGTGTGGCTCTCGATGTGGCGGCCGTCGGCGAGGGTGACGCCGTTGGCGTCCACGGCGGAGACCGTGGCGCCGGTGATCCATTCGATGCCCAGGCTGTTGGAGGCCTCGATGATCGACGGGCGGATGCCTTCGCCCATCACCGCGCCGATGCGCTCGCCGCGATCGACGATGACCACGCGGACGTCCTGGCCCTCACCCAGTACCGCACGCAGGCGGGCCGGCATTTCGGTGGCGGTCTCGATGCCGGTGAAACCGCCGCCAGCGATCACCACGGTGTTACGTGCGCGGCTGGTCGGCTGGTTGCGCAGCGACATCAGGTGGCTTTCCAGGTGCGCCGCCGATTCGATCTGGTCAACGTCGAAGGCATATTCCTTCAGGCCTGGCACCGGCGGGCGGGACAGCTGGCTGCCGCTGGCCAGTACCAGGCGGTCGTAGCTCAGCTCGCCGGCGCGGCCGGTTTCGTCACGGTAGCCGACCTTGCGGGACTGCTCGTCGATGCTCTCGGCGGTGCCCTTGACGAAGCGCACGCCCACGGCCTCGAACAGCTCGGTCAGTGGAGCGAACATGCTGTGTACGTCAGGTTCATAGAAGCGCGGGCGGATGCGCAGTTCGGCCTGCGGCGCCAGCAGGGTTATTTCCACATCGTTGCGGCTGTGCATGTCCAGCAGGCGGGCGGCGCTCAGTGCGCTCCATAGTCCACCGAAGCCCGCGCCAATAACCAGAAGTTGCTGTTTCATCATGTGCTCCTGACTCGAATGGATGATTTTCCTTGAAGTAACTGCTTCAAGTTCGGCGTGACGCTGACGGGGTTTAGCAAACTGTGGTTCGCGTTGTTCTGTCTGCAGTCGTCCGCTGTGAGTCCATGCTAGGGAGGAGAACTTCCGGGCGCACTTCTACATCGGTGTGCGGGAATTACGCATGTGTGGAAGGGAACTATACGAACGTATCGAAAGAGGCTGCGTGCAGTACTCTTTCGGGCGGTAATGCGTGGACGCAGTAACTTGGCGGGGAATTCTGAAATTCAGGGCTTTGGCAGCAGGGCGGTCTCGATGCAGTCCAGCAACTGGTCGGCTTCGAACGGCTTGGGCAGGCAGGCAATGACGCCGGGCATTGCGGTGTTGATGCGCGGCTTTTCGCCGGGGTAGGCGGTCATGAAGATCACTGGGAGTTCCAGGCCACGGCTGCGCAGCGCCTCGTAGAGTTCGACGCCGCACATGCCTGGCATCTGGATATCGGAGATCAGGCAGCCGGCCAGTTCCGGGCCGTCGGAGTCGAGGAACTCGCGGGCACCGCCATAGGTGCGCGCCAGGTAGCCGGTAGCGCGCAGCAGGCCTTCCAGCGCGGTGCGCAGGGATTCGTCGTCGTCGACTACTGCAATGACAGCCTTATTGCGCATTTGCGTCTTTTGCATCCTCTGGGGCGCTCGTGGCGGCGCCTGCCGTACTTGCAAGATACGCCGTCGAACAAGTCGGAGAAGTATACCTAGGTATAGTGGAGCAACACCTGGGTATGGATATTTCGGCTTGCAGTCTAGTTTCGATGATATTTACGTCGGCAAGTTTTCCGGAACAATACCCAGGTATCGGTTCGGATAACCAATGGGTGGCGATATAGCACCCATGTACGACTAACTCGAAGGTTTCGCCTGGATAATCTGCAATCACATCGCAAGCCTGGAGAAGTGGGCGGGCCCAGCGAAAGGCTGTTCGGATGCAACTTCACCAGGCGGGCGAAACCATGAACAGAAATGACCTGCGACATGCTGATATCAACTTGCTGGTGGTCTTCGAAACCATGATGCGTGAGCGCAACGTGACCCGGGCGGGCGAACGCCTGTTCCTCTGTCAGACCGCCGTGAGCAGTGCGCTGAACCGCCTGCGGACGATGTTCGACGACCCGCTGTTCATCCGCAGCGGGAGAGCGATGGAGCCCACCGCACGGGCCGAGGAAATCCACGTGCGCTTGGGGCCAGCCCTGGAAGGCATCGCCCTGGCCTTGAGCTGCGCGCGGGAGCTCGACCCGCGCACCAGCGAAGAAACCTTCCACGTCGGGCTTTGCGACGAAGTCGAATACGCGCTGCTGCCACGGCTGATGCAGCAACTGCGTGCCGAAGCGCCGAACATCACCCTGGTGGTGCGCCGGGTCGATGCCTGGCAAATGCCGCAACGGCTGGTCGCCGGGGACATTTCCCTGGGCATCGGCCAGGCGCAGGAGCTGCCGGCCCGCGCCCATTGCCGCAGCCTGCGCCCGGTGCAGCCGATGCTGCTGCGCGCGGATTCGGCGGCGGGGCCAGTGAGCCTCGATGAGTTCTGCCGGCGGCCCCATGTGGCGGTGTCCGCGCTGGGCAAGGTGACCGACGATGTCGACCGCGCGCTGGCCCGTCATGACCGGCAGCGCCGGGTGGTGCTGGCGGTGCCGCAGTTCAGCGCCTTGCCGGCACTGCTGGCCGGCAGCGACATGCTCGCCATCGTGCCCGACTATGTGGCGCAGGCGATGGCGCGGGTGGAAGGCCTGCGCGCCGAATACGCACCGCTGCCGCTGTCGAGCCCGGACCTGTCCATGGCCTGGCGCGGCACCAGCCATGCCGACCCGCGCGAGCGCTGGCTGCGCGGCTGTTTCGCCCGTCACCTGGAGCTGCAGCTGGAGCGTTCGCTGGCGCTGGCTGTGGCCTGAGCGCGGCTGAAACGCTCAGCGGGTGAAGCGGCTGCGGTAGTCGCGCGGCGAGATCGACAGGTGGCGCTGGAAGGTGCTGCGCAGCCGTTCCTCGTCGGCAAAACCGCAGGCGCGGGCAATCTGCTCGATGTTGCGTGAGGAGTTTTCCAGCAGGCGTTTGGCCGCTTCCAGCCGGAACAGTTCGATGGCCTTGGCCGGCGTGCGCCCGGTCCGTTCCTTGTACACGCGGGAGAAGTTGCGCAGGCTCATCTTCGCCTGCTCGGCCAGGCGTTCCACGGTGAGCTCCGCATCGCCCAGATTCTCCGCCAGCCACAGGTGCAGCTCGTCGAAGGCTGGGCTGTCCTGGGTCTGCAATTGCAGCAGGGTGCTGTACTGCGCCTGCCCGCCAGGGCGCTTGAGGTAGACCACCAGTTCCCGCGCCGCCTGCATGCTGACTTCACGGCCGCAGTCGGCTTCCACCAGCGCCAGTGCCAGGTCGATGCCGGCGGTGACACCCGCCGAGGTCCAGACTGCGCCCTGCTGGATGAAGATCGCGTCGGCATCCACCTCCAGGGCCGGGAAGCGCTGTTGCAGGGTGTCGCACATGGCCCAGTGGGTCGCGGCGCGGCAGCCGTCGAGCAGGCCAGCCTTGGCCAGCAGGAAGGCGCCACTGCACACCGATGCAACCCGGCGCACCCTGGGCGCCGCGTGGTTCAGCCATGCCGCCAGTTCACCGTGACTGTCGAGGGTTTCGCAGATATCCGGGGCGCCGGGGACAACCAGTGTATCGACTTCGGCGAGGTCGAGCTCATCCAGGGTGCAGGTGTTCACCGACAGTCCTTCGACGGTGCTCACCAGCCCGCCGCCCAGGCTTGCCGTCAGCAGTCGGTAGCCTGGCAGGCCACGTTGTGCCAGGGCCTTGCTGGCGGCCCAGAACACAGTCTGGGCACCGCTCAGGTCGAGCAGGCCCATCTGCGGGTAAGCGACAAAGGCGACGGTGATCGGCATCGTCGCCGGGAGCGGGAAAGGAGGAGTAAAGGCGCTTGCCATCGATGTTCTGCCTGTTCGGGGGCCGGATGGAAGAGTGACAGTGGCCGGGCGCTACAAGGGCCATAGGTGTGGCCGATATTCAGGGATTTCTGGCCTGGCGGCGCTTCGCTTCGCCAGGCTAGCCTTGCTCGCAGCGGCGGCGTGGCGCGCGCCATGGCCGAATCAGCAAACACCACCCCGGCCCCATGACCATTGGGCTGGCATTTTGCCGCGGGCCCCATCATGGACTAGATTTTTTGATCTGCACACCGCGAGTGTCGCGGTCCCAAAAGGAGGCAAGATGAGCTCGTCGTCGCATTCCAATCCGCCGCAAGGCCCGAAGGAGCCGGTGGTCTATGTGGTCGATGACGACGAGTCCATGCGCCTCGCCCTCGATGGCCTGTTGCGCTCCATCGGCCTGCAGGTGCAGACCTTCGATTCCACCCAGGCCTTTCTGTCCTTTGCCCGGCGAGATGCTCCCAGTTGCCTGATTCTCGACGTGCGCCTGCGCGGTGAGAGCGGCCTGGCGTTCCAGGAGCAGATGGAGAAGAGCGGGGTGCGCATGCCCATCGTGTTCATGACTGGCCACGGCGATATCGCTATGACGGTCAAGGCCATGAAGGCTGGCGCCGTGGACTTCCTGGCCAAGCCGTTCCGCGACCAGGACATGCTCGACGCGGTGGCCAGCGCCCTGGCCCGCGATGGCGAACGGCTGCAGGCCGAGCAGTCCGGCGCGGCGCTGCGCCAGGCGTTCGAGGCGCTGACCCTGCGCGAGCGCGAAGTGCTGCGCTTCGTCGTGGCCGGGTTGATGAACAAGCAGATCGCTGCCGAGCTCAACCTCAGCGAAGTGACCGTGAAGGTTCACCGCGGCCAGGTGATGAAGAAGCTGGCTGCGCGCTCGGTCGCCGACCTGGTGCGTATGGCCGAGGCCCTGGGCGTCGAGCCGTTGCAGCGGACGACCTGAACCGATTGCAAGACAGTCGCTGACCGCCACTCGAGGGCAGCAGAAACCCCTGAGAGGTTGCCGAGCCGATGGCCAGCAAACAGAAGATCCTGTGGGACGACGGCGAGCGGGTGTTCTGCCGCGCCCGCCCATCCGGTGATGGCGGCGCCAGCGTGTTGCTGGTGCGCCCGGCCGCCGAACATCCATTGCCTGCCACGCTGGAACGGCTGGCCCACGAGTACAGCCTGCGTGACGAACTGCACAGCTCCTGGGCGTTGCGCCCGCAGGCGCTGCATCGCGAAGGCGGCAAGACCCGCCTGCTGCTCGACGACCCCGGCGGCGAGCCGCTGTCACGCTTGCTGCGCCAGGCCCTGGACACTCGAACCTGTCTGCGCCTGGCCGTGGACATCGCCGTGGCGCTGCGCCACCTGCACCAGCGTGGCCTGGTGCACAAGGACCTCAAGCCCAACCACATCCAGGTCAACTGCACCGATGGCCAGGCACGCCTGACCGGCTTCGGTCTGGCCTCGCGATTGCCGCGCGAGCGACAGGCGCCCGAACCGCCGGAGACCATTGCCGGCACGCTGGCCTACATGGCTCCGGAACAGACCGGGCGGATGAACCGCTCCATCGACTCGCGCAGCGACCTCTATGCCTTTGGCGTGGTCCTCTACCAGATGCTTACGGGCACGCTGCCGTTTACAGCCAGCGACCCGATGGAATGGGTGCACTGCCACATCGCACGCAAGCCGCTGCCGCCCGGCGAACGGGTTGTCGGCGTACCGCTGATGCTCTCGCAGATCGTTCTCAAGCTGCTCGCCAAGACCGCCGAGGAGCGTTACCAGAGTGCGGCCGGCGTCGAGCACGACCTGCGTCGCTGCCTGGATGACTGGCAACGGGAAGGGCGCATCGAGTCCTTCAGCCTAGACGAGCAGGGCACGCCGGATCGCCTGCTGGTCCCTGAGAAACTCTACGGCCGCGAACGTGAGGTCGAGGTGCTGGTCGAGGCCTTCGCGCGTATCGTCGCCAGCAGCACGCCGGAGCTGGTGCTGGTGTCGGGCTATTCCGGAATCGGCAAGTCGTCGGTGGTCAACGAGCTGCACAAGGTGCTGGTGCCGCCGCGCGGGTTGTTCGCTTCCGGCAAGTTCGACCAGTACAAGCGCGACATTCCCTACTCGACGCTGGTGCAGGCCTTCCAGGGGCTGGTGCGCACGCTGCTGGGCAAGAGCGGCGACGTGCTGGAGGGCTGGCGCAGAGCGCTGCTGGAGGCGTTGGAGCCTAACGCCCGGTTGATTACCGATCTGATTCCCGAGCTGCGGCTGATTATCGGCGATCAGCCACCGGTGCCGGAGCTTGAGCCGCAGCAGGCTCAGCGTCGCTTCCTGCTGGTGTTCCGCCGCTTCATTGGGGTGTTCGCCCGCGCTGATCACCCGCTGGCGCTGTTCCTCGACGACCTGCAATGGCTGGATGCGGCGACCCTCGACCTGCTGGAAGATCTACTCACCCATTCGGAGCTGCGCCACCTGATGCTGGTGGGCGCCTACCGCGACAACGAGGTGGACGCCAGTCATCCGCTGACGCGCAAGCTGCAAACCATCCGCCAGGCCGGCGTGCGCATCGAGGAGATCCGCCTGGCACCGCTGGCCCGTGCGCACATCGAACAGTTGATCGCCGAGGCCCTGCGCTGTCCGCCGCCGAGCATCGTGGCGCTGGCCCGGCTGGTGCAGGACAAGACCGCCGGCAACCCGTTCTTCGTCATCCAGTTCCTCCAGGCGCTAGCCGAGGAAGAATTGCTGTCCTACGACCACGAGGCCCGGCGCTGGCGCTGGGAGCCCGAGCGCATCCACGCCAAGGGCTTCACCGACAATGTTGTCGACCTCATGGTCGGCAAGCTTGCGCGCCTGCCGCTGGAAACCCGCGAGGCCCTGCAGCAGTTGGCCTGCCTGGGCAACATGGCGCAGATCGATACCCTGGCGACTGTGCTCGACCTGCCGTCGGCCAAGGTCCACTCGATACTCTGGCCGGCGGTGCGCCAGGAACTGGTGGAGCGCGTGGAGGGCGCCTGCGCGTTTGCCCACGACCGAATTCACGAGGCAGCGTATTCACTGATCGCCGAAACGTCCCGTGCCGAGGCGCACCTGCGCATCGGTCGTCTGCTGGCCGAGCAGACGCCGGCGGAGCGGCGCGAAGAGGCCATCTTCGAGATCGTCGGCCAGCTCAATCGCGGCGCTGGGCTGATCGAAGCCCGCGCCGAGCGTGAACAACTGGCCGAGTACAACCTGCTGGCCGGGCAGCGCGCCAAGGCCTCCAGCGCCTACAGCTCGGCGCTGGCCTACCTGGGCGCCGGTGCGGAACTGCTCGATGGCGATTGCTGGGACCGCCGCCACGACCTGTGCTTTGCCCTGGAACTCAATCGCGCCGAGTGTGAATTCCTTACTGGCCAGCTGGCGCTGGCTGACGAGCGCCTGACCGCGCTGACGCCACGCGCCGCCACCACGGTGGAGCAGGCGGCGGTGGCCTGCTTGCAGATGGACGTGTGCCTGTTGCAGGACCACAGTGACAGGGCCGTCGCCGTGTGCCTGGCGTACCTGCAGGCGGTCGGCATCCACTGGTCGGCACACCCGGACGACGATCAGGTGCGCGAGGAATACCAGCAGATCTGGACGCAACTGGGCGAGCGCAGCATCGAGCAGCTGATCGATCTGCCGCTGATGGAGGATGCCGCCTCCCTGGCGACCCTCGATGCCCTCGGAAAACTGTTCGCTCCAGCCCTGCAGAGCGACGCCAACCTAGCCAGCCTGACCATCTGCAAGGCCGTCAGCCTGAGCCTGGAACGGGGCAACTGCGACGCCTCCTGCATGCTCTATGCGAATGTCGGGCGCGTCGCTGGCCGCCGCTTCGGTGACTTCGAGGCCGGCTACCGTTTTGGTCGCCTGGGCTGCGAGCTGGTCGATCGGCGCGGCCTGAATCGCCATGAAGCGCGAACCTACCTGTGCTTCTCGATGTTCGTGGCGCGCTGGATGCGCCCGGTACGCGAGTGCCGGGAACTGCTGCGCCGGGCTTTCGTCGCGGCCAACCGCGTCGGCGACCTGGCTTATGCCGCCTATGCCGGCAACGGTCACAACTCCGATGTGCTGTTCCTCGGCGAGCCGCTGGCGCAGGTGCACGAAGAGGCCGAGCAGGGCCTGGCCTATGCGCAGAAGGTGCGCTTCGGCCTGGTGGTGGATTTCATCAGCACGCAGCTGGCGCTAATCCGTACGCTTCGCGGGCAGACCTCGACCTTCGGCTGTTTCGACGATCCGCAGTTCGACGAGGCGCGTTTCGAAGCGCACCTGGAGAGCACGCCGGGCCTTGCGCTGGCAGCGGCCAAGTACTGGACGCGCAAGCTGCAGGCGCGCTGCATGGCGGGAGACTACGCCGCGGCCATGGACTGTGTGAGGCGGGCGAAGGCGCTGTTGTGGATGGTGGAGTCCTTCACCGAGGAGGCCGAGTATCACTTCCACGCGGCGCTGACCCTGGCCGCCAGCTTCGATGCCATCGAGGCCGGCGAGCGGCCCGGCCTTTTGCAGGAGCTGACCGGCCATCACATGCAGTTGCAGGTGTGGGCGCAGCAGTGCGCTGAATCCTTCGCCTGCCGCGTGGCACTGGTGGGCGCGGAAATCGCCCGCGTCGAAGGGCGGCTGGTTGACGCCGAGCTGCTCTACGAAGAGGCCATCCGCCAAGCGCAGGACAACGGTTTCGTGCAGATCGAGGCGCTGGCCAACGAGCTGGCGGGGCGTTTCTACGGCGCGCGCGGACTGGCCAAGATCGCCCGCGTCTACCTGCAGGATGCGCGTTACGGCTACCTGCGCTGGGGCGCCGACGGCAAGGTACGTCAACTTGAGGGACGCTATCGCTATCTGCGCAACGAGGAGCCCGCGCCTGGCCCGACCGCGACCATTGCCACCCCGGTGGAACACCTGGATCTGGTCACCGTGCTCAAGGTGTCTCAGGCCGCCTCCGGGGAAATCGTTCTGGAGAAGCTGATCGACATGGTGATGCGCACCGCCATCGAGCAGGCCGGCGCCGAACGCGGCGTGCTGGTCCTCGCCGAAACGGGGGAGCCGCGCATCGCGGCGCTGGCGACTGTCGGTGATAAGGCGATGCTGTTGTGCAACGAACCGATCAGCGCGGCCGCGCTGGCTGAAACGGTGCTCTACCAGGTGCTACGCACCGGCGAGAGTCTATGCCTGGAAGACGCCATGGTCGATCCGGGATTCACCACTGACCCCTATGTCCGCCAGCACGGCGCGCGTTCGATCCTCTGCATGCCACTGATGAACCAAGCCAAGCTCACCGGTGCGCTTTACCTGGAGAACAACCTCTCGGCCGGCGTGTTCAGCGCGGCGCGGATCGCCGTGCTGCGATTGCTGGCCTCACAGGCGGCAATCTCCCTGGAGAACGCGCGTCTGTACCGCGATGCGGCGGAGCGCGAGGCGAAGATTCGTCGACTGGTGGACGCCAACATCATCGGCATCATCGTCTGGAGTGCAGGCGGCGAGATAGCCGAAGCCAACGACGCCTTCCTGCGCATGGTCGGCTACGAGCGCGACGACCTGCTGTCCGGCCGCGTGCGCTGGCACGACATGACCCCGCCCGAATCCCTGGCACTGAGTCAGGCGCATCTTGCTACGGCTATTCGGACCGGGCATGCGCAGCCCTTCGAGAACGAATACATCCGCAAGGATGGCAGCCGCGTGCCGGTGATCGTCGGCCTGGCAGCCTTCGAGGCCAGCCTGCAGGAGGGGGTGGCCTTCGTGCTCGATCTCACTGAGCGCAAGCGGGCCGAGGAGCGCGTGCGCGAGGGCGAGCGCCGCTATCGCGAGGTGCAGACGGAACTGGCCCACGCCAACCGCGTGGCGACCATGGGGCAACTGGCGGCGTCCATCGCCCACGAGGTGAACCAGCCGATTGCCGCCACCGTGACCAATGCCAATGCCGCCTTGCGCTGGCTGGGTGCGCAGCCGCCGGAGCTGGGCGAAGTCAGCCAGGTGCTAGGGCGCATCATCAAGGACGCCAATCGAGCGGCCGAGGTGCTGGGGCGCATCCGCCAGTTGATCCGCAAGACCCCGCCGCAGAGACAGCCCGTGGACGTCAGCGCGGCGCTGCGCGAGATGGTCGAGTTCACCCGCGGCGAGGCGGCCAAATGCGGCGCCGTGGTGCGCGTCGAACTTGCCGACGGCCTGCCGGAAGTGGAGGGCGATCGGGTCGAGTTACAGCAGGTGATGCTCAATCTGATCGTCAATGCTCTGGAAGCCATGGGCGGTGTGCCTGCCAGCGAGCGCCACCTGCTGGTCAGCTCCGAGTACGACGAAGATGGCGTGCGGGTGAGGGTGTGCGACAGCGGGCCAGGCTTCGCCGAGAGCAATGCGGACCTGCTCTTCGCCCCGTTCTACACCACCAAGGCCACCGGCATGGGCATGGGTCTGTCGATCTGCCGCTCGATCATCGACAGTCATGGCGGCCGTCTCTGGGCCAGCGCCAACCAGCCACGCGGAGCGGTGGTGCAGTTCACCCTGCCGGCGCATCCCGCGAAGGACACCTGAAAAAGCCAAAGGGGGCTTGACCTTGACACTAGCGTCAAGCCCCCAGAGTTCTCCCATCGGAGGTCAACATGCAAATCGGAGAGCTGGCCTTGCGCGCCGGCGTCAGTACACGGGCGCTTCGCCATTACGAGTCGCGGCAACTGATCGAGTCGTCGCGGCTGGACAATGGTTATCGCGACTATGCCTCGTCCATGGTGCAGCGCGTGCTCTGGGTTCGCGAGCTGCTCGAATGCGGCTTCAGCACCCGGCAGATCCACGGCCTGCTGCAGTATCTGGAGGAGGAGGAAGATAGCGAGGGCTTCCTCGCCTGCCTGCAGCAGCACCTGGAAAAGCTGGTAGCGCTGGATGCACTCCAGGCGCAACTGGCCGAGCGCCGCGAGCGCCTGGCGGAAAAGATCGAGCGTTATCTGCCCCTGCACGAGAGCCTGGTGCGCGCCCCCGATCTGCGACCTCCCGAACGAGCTCATGCACAAGCCACGTTGGAGAGATGATGGGAAAGCTAAGCAACAAGGTCGCCCTGGTCACGGGCGGCAACAGCGGTATCGGACTGGCCACCGCACAACGATTCGCCCTGGAAGGCGCCGAAGTGGTCATCACTGGGCGCCGCCGGGATGCGCTGGAGGAGGCGGTCGGCCTCATCGGTGAAAGTGCCGTTGGTATCTGCGCGGACGCCAGCCGGCTGGCGGATCTGGACGCGCTATATCAGGAGGTGGGCGAGCGCTTCGGTCGCCTCGACGTGTTGGTCGCCAATGCCGGCATCATTCGCCCGGCTCCGGGTGATCAGGTTGACGAACAGCAGTTCGACGAGCAGTTCGACATCAACGTCAAGGGCGTCTTCTACACCATCCAGAAAGCGCTGCCGCTGCTGCGCGATGGCGGCTCCATCGTGCTGGTGTCGTCCATCGCCCACCTGAAGGCACTGGATGCCCACGTGGTTTATGCGGCGACCAAGGCGGCGGTGCGCTCCTTCGCCCGCAGCTGGGCGGCGGAACTCAAGGGTCGCAACATCCGCGTCAACTGCCTGAGCCCCGGTCCGGTGCTGACCCCAATCATCGGCAAGATGGGGATCGGCGAGGCGCAGTTCAGCGCTTTCGAAAAGCAGCTAGCGGGGCTGATACCGCTGGGCCGTCTCGGCCGTCCCGAAGAGTTGGCGAACGCGGCGCTGTTCCTCGCATCCGACGACAGCAGTTTCGTCACTGGCGTCGACCTGTGTGTCGATGGCGGTTTGTCGCAGCTCTGAACCGAAAAAGGCCCGGTGCGAACGCGCCGGGCCTTTTGCGTTATGCCGCCGTCAGCTTTTGATGAAGGCCAGCAGGTCTGCGTTGATGGTGTCGGCGTGGGTGGTGCACATGCCGTGGGGCAGGCCGGGGTAGGTCTTCAGGGTGCCGTGCCGCAGCAGCTTGATCGAGAGCCGCGCGGAGTCGTCGATGGGGACGATCTGGTCGTCTTCCCCGTGCAGCACCAGGGTCGGCACCGCGATCTTCTTCAGATCCTCCGTGAAGTCGGTTTCCGAGAAGGCTGCAATGCAGTCGTAATGAGCCTTGGCGCCGCCGTTCATGCCCTGGCGCCACCAATTGTCGATCACCGCTTCGGAGACCTTCGCACCTGGCCGATTGAAGCCGTAGAAGGGGCCTGCTGCCACGTCGCGGTAGAAGTTCGAACGGCTGGCGGCGAGTGCCTCGCGGAAGCCGTCGAAGACCTTCAGCGGCAGCCCGCCGGGGTTCTTCTCGGATTGCAGCATGATCGGCGGTACAGCGCCGATCAGCACTGCCTTGGCAACGCGGCCGGCACCATGGCGCGCGACGTAGCGGGCGACCTCGCCACCGCCGGTGGAGTGGCCGATGTGCACGGTATTCTTCAAGTCCAGGTGCGCCGCCAGTTCCGCCAGGTCGGCGGCGTAGGTATCCATGTCATTACCGTGCGCCGTCTGTGTGGAGCGGCCATGGCCACGGCGGTCATGGGCGATCACGCGGTACCCCTTGGCGAGGAAGAACAGCATCTGATTGTCCCAGTCGTCCCCCGAGAGCGGCCAGCCGTGGTGGAACACGATGGGCTGCCCGCTGCCCCAATCCTTGTAGAACAGTTGGGTGCCGTCACGCAGTGTGAGGTATCCCGACCCTTGCTCCTTGCGGCGTGCGCCCGTGGCGGCCGGTGCCTGGGCAGCGCTCGCCTGGCTCGCCAGCATGGGGACGGCAACCGCCAGGGTCGCGGCGGCTACGCTCGCGCTCATCAGGGCGCGGCGGGTGGTTCCTTTGGTCTCGTCGGTCATGGTGAAAGCTCTCGTCAGGGTACCGCTCGCGCGGCGAATGGGGACCGGTCTAATCCTGGAATCGATTCGACTTTGCGCTCGTTCCGAATGCCGGATTGCCGGTAGACAAACCCTATTCGCTGGCTTGGGGCCTACACCATCGTCCATGGGTATCGCACATCCATACCTAGGTTTCACGGATGAACACTATATGGCTAGAGCTCGTCGGTTTACCGAACGGAGATCCTTGGGGGCTGGAAGCGATGCAGCACAGATGTGCTCAGTTTTCGAAGAGTTAAGCGGGAGTATTGGTCTGCTACCGACCAGAAGCGGCCCTTCATGGCCGACAGCAATCGACCGTAGACGGTTGCGGTACAGCTACTGCGGCGCGGTTGCGCTATAAAGGCTTCCGGGTTGGCGTTCAGAACTGAGCAACCTTCGATTCAGCAACGAGGAAGGAACCTATGCCCCTTAGTGACTATTGGAACGGTCCAGCACACCGGCAGCGCGCGGATGATCTAGACGTCCAACTTACGGATCTTCAGGCGCGCTATGCGCAGCTGCAAGCACTCAATAGGAAGATCGGCGCCATGGACGCCCTGGAAGTCCAGAAGCTGATTGAGCAAGAGAAAGCGAAGCTTGCTGCAGTGCACCAGGAAATCCAGTACGCCGAGCAAAACGTAGCGGCGCTTGCACAACGTTCCTCTGATTTGCAAGGGCAAATCCTCGTATGGGAGGAGACGCTGCTTCTGGAAAGCTTTGCGCTCTATGAGCCCAAGTTCAAGCTGAATGCCAGTCATGAATACAAGTCCAGACTGGACGGTGTCCGTGAACACCAGAAGGCGATGGTGAAGGCAGGAACGGCTGCTACCGGGAACATGGCTTGGACGGTTAATGGCAGCCAGGCTCAAGGACGCAAGCTCGTAACGGACATGATCAAACTGGTAATCCGGTCGTTCAACAACGAAGCAGACTATTGCGTGGACAACGTCAAGTTCGACAATGTCGAGCTGGGCGAGAAACGAATTCTCAAGTCGTTCGAAGCCTGCAACCGGCTAGGCAAGATTATGGACGTAGAAATCTCGCGCAAATACCTGAGCCTCAAGATCGATGAACTGCATCTTGCCCACGAGTTTCAGATCAAGAAGCGGGAGGAAAAGGAAGAGGCGAAGCGAGTTCGAGAGGAACTGAGAGAACAGCAGAAACTTGAGCAAGAGATTCGTGCGGCCCGGGAGAAAATCGCCAAGGAGCGCAAGCATTTCGCGGCCGCCATACGCGACCTTCAGGCTCGTCTAGAAAAAGTAGAGTCCGAAGAAGAGCGTGCTCCCCTCTTGGCGAAGCTGGCTGAAATTGAAGCAGGACGAGCAGAGTTGGAGAACGAAGAGAAGCTTATTGACTATCGCGAGCTGAATGCGAAGGCGGGCTATGTGTACGTGATATCCAACGTAGGGGCATTCGGGGAAGGGGTATACAAGATCGGCATGACCCGCCGCCTGGAGCCTATGGACCGCGTCGATGAACTGGGTGACGCATCAGTGCCATTCTGGTTTGACGTGCATGCGATGGTCTTCTCTGATAACGCTCCTGCATTGGAAGCGAAGCTGCACGAACGCTTTGCAGCAGGTCGACTGAACAAGGTAAATGGGCGCAAGGAGTTCTTCCGTGCGGACATTGCTGAGATCGAGTCTGTTATCCGAGAAAACTACGACGCCGCCGTCGAGGTCACACACGAAGCTCCAGCGGAGCAGTATCGCGAAAGTCTGCGCATGGCAATGCCCAGTGCTGCGATTCAGAAATCAGAGCGAGCTTCGGCTCAGAGCATAGGCTGGGGATGTCTACCGGAGCGGGGGTAGTCCAGCTTTCTGTAATGGCTGTCCATGCAAACGGGGTAGAACACTATTAAGTATCTACGAAACTAAAGGCGATTCAGTTACTACAAGGAAGCAATGGCATGAAACTGCGTCACCTACGCATTCATAACTTTCGGTCGATCATTGATGCAGAGATTGAGGTTCACGACTACACGATGGTGGTTGGGGCTAACAATGCCGGGAAAAGTAACCTCTTCGGGGCGCTCAGAGCCTTCTATGAGGATATCAAATGGTCAATTGATGACTTCCCCAAAATCGGAGCGGCAGATGATGAGTCTTGGATTGAGCTCACCTTTCTACTGGACGAACAGGAGTGGGCCGGACTCGCAGAGAAGTACAAGGAGGGTGTGGACAATCAGAGACTTTCCGTCCGTCGGTACTTTGCTTCCGGTTCTAGGGAGGTCAAGAGTAACCAGAGCAACATCCACGCAATCGTAGGTGGCGTCCCTGAGAAGGAACTCTTTTACGGGGCTAAGAACGTCGGCACCGCCAAGGTTGGTCGGCTGATTTACATTCCAGCTCTAACAACGCCCAACGAGCAGATGAAGACCTCTGGGCCATCCCCCCTCCGGGACATGCTCAATTTCATGTTCAAGCAGCTTGTGGCGAACAGTGATGCCTACAAAGCTCTGGAGAACGCTTTCGGAGCCTTGAACGACGAAGCTCGGGGAGACGAGGGGTTTCTCTCAAAAATCTCAGACCCTATAAACGAAGCGATTTCTCACTGGGGGGTGAGATTCGATATGGGGGTAAACCCCATTTCTCCTGAAGAAATCACCAAGAACCTTGTAAAGCACGGATTCGTTGATGCAATGCTCGGCGATACGGTCTTTGCGCTTGAACGATACGGACACGGCTTTCAGCGCTCATTCCTGTATGAGCTGATCAAGCTTGCACCGAACTTTATCGAGACTAAGTCAGGGGGCAAAAAAGAATTCGACCCTGATTTCACACTGATCCTATTCGAGGAGCCGGAAGCGTTTCTCCATCCCTGTCAGCAGGAAAGCATGGGGTACAACCTGCGCCGCCTCAGTGAAGGGGCCGGGCAGCAAGTCTTGATAACCACCCACTCATCGACATTTGTTGGCAAGGCGGCAGATGACCTTTGCCAGATCGTTCGTGTACAGCGTAGGGATGGAGTTTCAGCAGTTGCTCAAATACCGCGAGATCAGTTGGCCAACGTCTTGGGTGAAGGGGCGAGCTTAGTCAATGCGCTTGATGCATTTGTAGCAGATGCCAACATTGGCGAAGGGCAGAAGGCGGAGGCAAAAAGGCTACTTCAAAGTGCCCCCGACGACCAAGAGATAGCGGCTCAGGAAGAGCGCTTCCGGTATCAGCTATGGCTGGACTCTGAGCGAGCGTCAATGTTTTTCGCCGAGCGCATCCTGCTCGTGGAGGGGGCAACTGAAAAGGCGCTATTCACCTATTTGTTGGCAAGGGATTGGAGCCACCTTGCCCACCATCGCATCGCAATCGTCGACGTGTTGGGCAAATACAATTTCCATCGCTACATGGCACTTCTGGACGGCTTTTCGGTGCCCTACGGCCTGATGCTCGATGACGACGACGACAAGAACCACCACAAAGCCATCAACGAAATGTTGATCAGCCGAGCGGTCGGGAACTGCTTGGCTGACCCAGTGCTCCTCCCCGGCTGCATGGAGAATTTCCTTGGCACGGATCTTCCAGGACGGGACGACAAGAAGCCGGTTGAGATACTCAAGGCGTTAGAGAGCAAGCAGCTCCCAGAGCATAAATTAGAGGAGCTTCAACGCATCTTTTTGAAAGCCCTTGCATTGAGCTGAGGTAGGCATCTGCATGTGTGAACAGTTAGTGATCCGGGGATTGGCGTTGGGAATAGAGTGCTTCTGAGGGGGAGACTATGGGCTATTTGCTCGACGAGCGCGTCGCACTGTTGCGCGATATGGAGAACGGTGCGGGAACACCTGACGACTTCGGGTTGCTTAACGCCTGCATACACTGCTTGCAGCCTAGCGAAGCAACTTCCTTGCTGAGTCAGGAGGCCGAGAAATCCTCCAGGCTTCGTAATGGACTCCTCAGAAAGGTTGCCCAAGATCTTCGAGCGTCGCCGTCTCTAGAGCACTCCGAGCTGGCAGAGCGCCTGATTATGCGGCTGGGACAAGCAGACGCCCGTGGTCGACAGGGGGTCGGCTACTGTCTGTCCACGTTGCTACCGGATTTACCGACGGAAGTTCAACGTAGAGCACAGCTTGCATTCCTTCGCTCTCGCTTTGTTGGGCTACGTAGACGGGGCTACAAGGCTATCGCTGCCGACCCAACACCACAAATGGATTTTTTAATGGAGGCGTGGGCCGCATTTCAGGATGCTGAGTGTGCATGGTTGCTGGTTAAGCTTCTATCCCCTCAAGATCTGGCAGTCATGAAAGAGGGAATCCTGCCGCGTCTTTCGGAAGGTTGGCAGATTTCACGCTTGTACCTCCGTATGTCTGAGGTTGATCTATCGGCAGTGGAAGAGCTCAACAAAATAGATGGAATCGCTTACAGCTACGTTCTTGCCAAGCTTGGGCGTTCTGTTTCGATCGAGCAGGCGAAAGCTCTCATCGCAAGATACGAAACGGACGAACGCTTGGGGCTATTGGTCTGGTCAATCGGGCAGATGCAGCTCTGGGATGCATTGGTCTGGTTCAGAGGTCGTTTAGCTGAGGTGCAGCAGAAGAGACATGGTGATCTCATGGCTAAGTTGGGTGCTTGATTAACCTAAAAGCTTGCTCGGCACGGACGTCTTGATCTTCTCCAAAGCTTTGGAGGCAAAGGCATATCAGTGACGTGGCAACGCGACCTACATTGCCAGCGTCCGCGAGAAGAACCTCCGTAAGAACGAGTTGTCCGCCTGTTTCCCCAGACTTGAAGGTCTGCTTCTGGCCGATTCTGTTGAAAAAGTAGGTTCAGCGGCAGCCAGACGGTCGGGTGTGCCTGCAGTTGAAGTGGCTGCAAGCCACTTCAAGTTGCCTTTCGGCGTTTCACTGAGCGTCCGTGCTCAGGTTTGAGGGTTAATTCGAGGGTTTCTGCTCGCCGCAGGCGTGCCTACCCCGTGAGCGGTGGCCCTTGAGGCAAAATCTTGGCCATGCGGCGCAGGTTCTGCACCGTCGCCGCCAAGGTGAACTCATCAGTGGCACCCGTCAGGCCACGCAGTCGTAAACGGTCGAGTTTCATGATCCGTTTGAGGTGGGCGAACAGCATCTCCACCTTCTTTCGCTCGCAGCGAGAGACGAGGTATTCCGGTGTCTTGGCGATACGTCGAGCCACGTCGCGGGCAGCCTCATGGATGCTGCGAACGATCTTGCGGTTCGGCGTGTTGGGGCAGCACTTGGCTTTCAGCGGACAGGTGGTGCAGTCGGTTTGGCTGGAGCGGTAGATGATGGTGTTGGCCTTGGTCACCCGCGATCTTTTCTGGGTGAAGGCGCGCCATTCACTGCGTAGCGGTTTGCCGGCTGGGCAGCGGTATTCATTGGCGTCCTGATTCCAGTGGAAGTCGTTACTGGAGAGGCTGTCGTCCTTGCGCTCGGTCTTGTCCCACACCGGCACATGCGGCTCGATGTCCTTTTCTTCGACCATCCAGGCCAGCATTGGAGCTGTGCCATAGGCGGTATCGCCGATGAGGCGCTCTGGGGTGAGGTCGAACTGCGCTTCGACGCGCTCGACCATCGTTTTGGTCGACTCGACTTCGGCGGTCCGATGCGCCGGCGTGGCTTCCACATCCAGGATCACGCCGTGCGCGGTGTCGATCAGGTAGTTGGTGGCGTAGGCAAAGTAAGCCGGGCCGCCTGGCGCTGCTGTCCAACGGGACTGCGGATCGGTGAGCGAAATCTTCTTGGGCAGGGCTTCGGCCAGCGCCTCCTCATCGAGGGCTTCGAGGTACTCGCGCACGGCGCGGGTGCTGAGCGCCGGATCGCGCCAGTCGACTTCATCGCCCGCCACCCCACGTTGCCGGCTGGCATCCGCCTTGATGATGCTGGCGTCGACAGCGAAGCCTTCGCCTTTGACCAGGCCGGCCACCATGCAGCGGCGTAGCACCTCATTGAACAACCAGCGGAAAAGGCCGCTGTCACGGAAGCGGCCGTGGCGATTCTTCGAGAAGGTCGAGTGATTAGGGACTTCGTCCTCCAGGCCCAGCCGGCAGAACCAGCGATAGGCCAGGTTCAGGTGCACCTCTTCGCACAACCGCCGCTCGGAACGGATGCCGTAGCAGTAGCCGACGACCAGCATGCGCACCATCAATTCCGGGTCAATCGAGGGGCGCCCTATGGGGCTGTAGAAATCCACTAGGTGGGCGCGCAGGTCACTGAGATCCAGGCACTGGTCGATGCTGCGCAGGAGGTGTTGCGGCGGGATGTGCTCTTCTAGATTGAACGAGTAGAACAGGCGCGCCTGTCCTCCCGGTAACTGCCCCATCATGCTGCCTACCCCCACGCTCGCTGAGCGCGTGATTTTGCCGGCGGCATGGGGCAGCAGCTACTTTTTCAACAGAATCGGCCGGTTGCTGCCGGTAGCGAGCTGCAGCTTTGGGGCGATCTCTGCTTATTACGGCTGTTTCTTATTGTCGCAATTCGACACTGTGTTGTGACCTGACGAGGCAGAGCTAGAGGTGTATACTTTGGCAAGTTTTGTCAAAGGCGGACGAAACCATGAGTACCATGAACATCTCCCTGCCGGACGCCCTCAAGACCTTTGTTGATGACCAAGTCAGCCAGCGAGGCTACAGCACCAGCAGCGAATATGTGCGGGAGCTGATTCGCAAGGATCAGGATCGGCAGCACCTGCGTGGTCTGCCGCTGGCTGGGGCTGAATCGGCCCCCACTGCTCCTGTGGATGGCGACTACTTCGAATCCTTGCGCGTCAGGGTTCGAAAGTCTCTATGATGATGGTCAAGCTTGTCACTCCATTGGTACTTGTCAGCCGGGGGGGAGGCGCTGTCAACTCTCCACGCAGCCTTGATATGAAGGGATCAGCGTTCGGCTATAAAAAGAGCTTTATTGTGCAAAATGTCTTAGCCAACGTTATGGTCAGCATTTCTGAGTTGAAGAAGGATCCGTCAGCAGTCATCGCTGAAGCAGATGGTATGCTGGTGGCCGTTCTCAACCATAACCGTGTGATGGGCTACTTAGTGCCTGCCAAGCTATACGAGCAGGTGACGGAGCGCCTGGAAGACTTGGAGTTGATCGAAGTGATCAAGGCACGCTCTGGCGAGCAGGGCATTCCAGTGAGTCTGGATGACTTATAAAGCTTGAACTCCTGTCCTGCCGGATCACCGACTTCCTTTTTGGAAGAATCATCCCCTAGTGTTCTGTCTCAAAAATAAATATCCCATTTGAGCTACGCTTCCTTAGTCAGACGGGACGCGGGGTGGAGCTATGAGTTCTCAAGACATCGTGCTAAGTGACGACGAGCAAGTTGAGCTGAACCGACGAGTTCGATCTGCCACCATCAGCCAACGCGATGGTCGTCGAGCACGTGTAATCTTGCTGGCCGCTCAAGGGCATTCACGTAATGAAATCGCTGAGCTGACTGGCCTCTCCGTGGTTTCCGTCACCCGCTGGTGCAAGCGGTTTCAAGCACTGCGTCTTCAGGGTTTGGTAGATTTGCCGGGGCGGGGCCGCAAGCCTTCATTGCCTGCCGAGGCCTTGAAGCGAACACTTGAGCAGGTCACTCAACCGCGCATCGGTCAGCCACGCTGGAGCTGCCGTAGCATGGCGCGTGTCGCGGGTATTTCTCCCGCCAGCGTTCAGCGGATCTGGGCTGCCAACGGCATCAAGCCGCACCTCACCCGCACCTTCAAGCTGTCCAACGATCCTCAGTTCGAAGAAAAATTCTGGGACGTTATCGGCCTGTACCTGGCGCCACCGGATAAGGCGTTGGTGCTCTGCTGCGATGAAAAGAGCCAGGTTCAAGCCCTGCAACGCACGCAACCAGGCTTGCCATTGGGCATCGGCCACATTCGCACGCAAACCCATGACTATGTCCGCCACGGCACGCTAACGTTGTTCGCCGCCATGGACTATCTGCAAGGTCGGCTGATCAGCAGCATCGAAACCCAGCATCGGCATCAGGAGTGGCTGGCCTTCCTGAAAAAGATCAACCGAGAAACACCCAAAGGTCTGCAATTGCATTTGATCGTGGATAACTACGCCACTCACAAGCATCCCGTGGTCAAGGAATGGCTCAAGCGGCATCCACGATTCCACCTGCATTTCACTCCGACCTCAAGCTCCTGGATGAACATGGTTGAGCGCTTCTTCCGGGATATCACCGTTTACCTGCGCGACGGCAGCTTCAGTTCCACACGTGAACTGGCCAGCTCCATTACCACGTTTTTAGCGCTGCACAACGCTCAACCCTGCCGGTACGTCTGGAGCGCGAAAGGTGAAGACATCTTGCGCAAGATCCAGGGTGCCCGAGAGGCCATGGCACGCGAGAACAAAGAGAACGTTTTATCTGAGACAGAGCACTAGTATGGCCGTTGTAGTGCTCTGGAAGGCGTTCTAGTCTCGCCTGGTTCGCCGTTCTTCACCGATGAGGGCAGGCCAGACTACGGGTAGAAACCTGCGTAGGGTTCGCGCAGGTTGGTTTGGGGCTCTGGTTGGCGTTGAGCGGCGAACCCTTCTGCTGTAGAAGTGGGCTTGTCGGGGTGCCAAACCGCCGTGAATAGGCAGTTCACCTGGCTCCCCAGTACACCAAGGGCTGCGCCTTTGTTCGCAGGCAAGCCCTCAACAGCTCCTGTGCCGCCTATGCTTGAGCGTAGGTGGGGCAAGATCGTCCAGGGGCGATGACCAAGCATCTGGTGGCTCTTCGATTCGAGAACACGTTTTGCGATTCAACACTGCTGATCCTGGGGCCGCAGACGCCCCAGGTGTCGAACGATGGGAGGTATCACTTGCCCGATGGATACCAGGTGGCGTAGTTGTGGCTGTAGTCTTCCTCCAGGTCGAGGTCTTTGTTGCGAGCCCCTGGTACCACATCTCTCTGTCGGTCGAAGGCCTCACACAGTTCACGTTCGGCCTCATGACTCACGATGTAGGCCATGCCATGCCATTTGTGGCGCCAGGCGATCAGTTGTGTGCGGGTCTCGATGACATAGACTGGGGCTGCCAGCCGTTCGCGAAGATGCGGGACACGATAGGGAGCATTCATCAAGCTGGGCATGCGTACTTCCTGGCCACGCATGTCCCAGCCGATCCAGTGGCTGTAGAAACGCATACGGCGATCTTTGTGGGCGATGAACTCGTAATAATGTTTGCTTGGCTTGGGCTGCGCCCGGGCACAAGCAAGGCGCATCAGTTTGGTACTGATCTTACCGATACGGTCGTCGCTGAACTTTGCAATCGAGGCAAGGAAGTGGTGATAGTTGTTGAAGCCTATTGCCCTGGCATGGAAATCAAGGCGTTCGGAGTAGCTCAGGCCTTGGTCGGATGAGCGGCGAACGAGGTACTTGAAATGTTCGATGCAATCGGCGGATGCAGACATGACTTTCTCCACAGGCCAATATCGGGAATAACCGATACCCGCATTGCTGCTTGCTTGGCCCTTTCTGGCGAAAATCAAGTTAGGAGATAAATAGGGTGTTCCCCAATGCAGCAGGGTGCCTCCCAAGGCATTGCGGAATGCTAAGTGGCCAATGGCTAGCCTGTCAACCGCAGGTTCAACCCAGTGCCGCTGCTGCGCCCGGTACCGCGATATTCAGGACGCTAATTCTGCGCCATGTCGTTCATCTGGACACCAGCCCTTGCCCCCACCCCAGGAACTTGGCACGCTTTGCCAGCCATTTCGTGCTACCCACATAGCGAAAGAAGGAACCGCCAAGGTGAGTTGGGAAAAAGTCGGGAAATCCCTCGTGGGCCTGCTGGTCGTCGCCGCTTCCGCCGCCGCGCTCTATGCGATGTTCAAGGACGACGACGGCCTGCAGGCGCGCCTGACCTATTCCTACCTGACCTACCCGAGCCAGTTCAGCGAGCGCATCAGCAAGACCAACGAGCTGCTCAAGTACGAGAGACTGCACGCCCAGATCAGGGAGGTCGGCAAGGGCGTGCTCAATCGTCAGCAGCTCGACAAGCTGGTCGACCTGGCCCAGGCGCCTTACCTGCAACTGTTCGCCAAGCCCTTCGAGGCGGGCCTGGTGGATCACCGTACCGGGCTGCTCATCGAGTTGCGCAACAAGGGCGATGCGCCCGTGCGCGACGTGCGGATCCGCTTGCCGGCCAAGGGGCTGGTGCAGATCCGCGACGAAAACGGCAACGACAACATCCTTCAGGAGCCGACCGGCCTTATCGATATCGCCTCGATCGGCCGGGAAGGTCACTGCAAGGTCTGGGTCTATTTCGATTCGGACTACTCGCAGATCCGCCAAGGTGGCATCAGCATCCGGCATGCCGATGGGCTGGCGGATGTGCAGGTCTACCGGGAGTTCGTTGGCTTCCCGGCCTGGGTAGGCAGGTATAGCAGGGAACTGATGCTGTTGCTGGCGTGCCTGTTCATCGGTGTGTTGGGGTTGGGCTACGTCTGC
Source organism: Pseudomonas sp. I2 (assembly GCF_040984075.1). NCBI lineage: Bacteria > Pseudomonadati > Pseudomonadota > Gammaproteobacteria > Pseudomonadales > Pseudomonadaceae > Pseudomonas > Pseudomonas sp. I2. The sequence goes on along the minus strand of NZ_JBCGFQ010000001.1, from coordinate 71,221 downwards.
CTGGCGCAGCGTCGGGCGCTTGGCCGTTCCGGTACGCCGTTGTAGGAAACCGTGCCGCGACCGGCTCGAGAGGTTGCCTGGCAGCCTTGCCTTGCGCCCCGTTCCTCGAACCGCCACTGTGCTGACGATGATCATCGGCGGTAGCGCCTGTTGAGTGCTGCGCTGAGGATTATTGGGCAAGGGGCTGCCCGTCACGTGTCTGTCATCCGTGGTTGCTAAGGTGTTGGCGATTTTTCCGTCCAGTCCTGGCCTCAAGGTGACACGCACGGTGTACCCCAGCATGCCCCGCAAGCGGATCATCCTCCGCTGCGCCGATATGTCCAGCGACGCCTTCGGTGCGCTAGCGGTGCCCTGATGCCGCTGCGCCTGCAGGAGATGCTGGTGGATGCCGTGCTGGAGGTGTCGGTGGCGGAGGTGGCGCTGCGACATGGGGTCAGCAATGCCGGCCGGCTTTCACTGTATTTCCAGCAGGCCTACGGGGTGTGCCCGGCCGATGTGAAGCGCGGAGGGCGAGGGTAGTGGAGCGCCAGGCCGCCCCTGCGGGAGCGGCCGGCGCTCCCCGTCAGAATGCATAGCCAGCCGGCGCTGGTGTTGGCGTCGATGAACATGCCACGCTCCAGGCCGTCCGGGGTGAAGCGGGCACCCGCCTTGAGGAACGTCAGGTCGGTGTTCGCTTCGACGCCGGCCCTGCCGATATTGCCCGGCTGTAGCCGAAACCGGCATGGGCGCTGGCCAGTTCGTTGAACAGCACCGCGAACTGGCTGTGCATGCCGGCGTCGCTGACGAAGGCGCGATTGGTCTCCTGCATCATGGTGGTGGCTTCGGCGGCGCTGGAGAACGCGATATGGGTGATGTCCGCGCCCGAGGTGGTGCTGCCGATGATGTCGATGTTCTGGTAGCGCGGGCCGGCCGGCAGGGTGTCGGGCGTGGCTGCGATCTCGCTGGGTGTGCGCAGGTCGTAGACGTCGCTGATGTTCAGGCCGTTCAGCGTGACCAGGTCCGAAGCGGTCGGGTCAGGGCGTTGGAGCGGTAGAACACCCCGGCGCGCATCGTGCCGTCGTGGGCGGTGCTATAGGCGGTGGTGGTGCCGGCGATGTCACGGACATTGTCCATGCCGCTCAGGCGTGGCGTGGTCAGCGGCTCGGCGGCGGCGTGAGGATGAATGCGGGATTCGTCCGTGGCGTTCGTTTTCTGTCCATTGGCGAGGGGCGAGCAGGGGCGTGGGCTGCGTTGCAGCCCCACAAAGTCCTAACTGCCCAGCGAGCTTCAGGCTCCATTACTCAAGGCAGCTAGGGTAGGGAATGCCTCAGTCCCAGGCCGGCGCCAGGCCGTCAGGGCTGACTTCGCGACCGTTGCGTTCGAGCGTGGCGATGCGTGCCATGTCCTCGTCGTCCAGGCGCAGGTCACGGGCGAGCAGGTTGCTGGCAAGGTTCTCGTGCTTGGTGGAGGAGGGGATCACCGCGTAGCCCAGTTGCATCGCCCAGGCCAGCGCGACCTGCGCCACGGTGGCCTTGTGCTTGGCGGCGATGCTGGCCAGCACCGGGTCCTTGAGCACCTTGCCGTAGACCAGGGTCATGTACGAGGTGACGGTGATGCCCTGTTCCTTGAGGAAGGCCACGAGCTTGGCGTTCTGCAGGTAGGGGCTGAGCTCGATCTGGTTGGTGGCGATCTCGCCCTTGCCCACCACGTCGATGGCCTGGCGGGTCAGCTCGATGTTGAAGTTGGAGATACCGATCTGGCGGGTCAGGCCCTGCTTCCTGGCTTCGGCCAGGGCGGTCATGAACTCGCCCAGCTCGACGCCGTTGCCAGGCGCCGGCCAGTGGATCAGGGTCAGGTCGACATGGTCGGTGCGCAGTTTCGCCAGGCTTTCGCGCAGGCTGGGGATCAGTTTGTCGGCAGCATAGTTGTCGACCCAGATCTTGGTGGTGATGAACAATTCGCTACGATCGATGCCGCTCTCGGCGATGGCCTGGCCGATATCGGCCTCGTTGCCGTAGACCTGTGCGGTGTCGATGGCGCGGTAGCCCAGCGCCAGTGCGGCCTTCACCGAATCGATGACAGCCTGGCCAGTCAGGCGGAAGGTGCCGAGGCCGAAGGACGGGATGCTCATGGGATGTGCTCCTGGATGGGGGAGTTGCAGCTTGCAGCTCGCGGCTTGCAGCTATCTCCAGTGTGGACGTTTGGCGGGATGGGATTAAGGCTTGCGGGGAGCAAGGTCTTTTGACTTGGAGTCAGGAATGGCGGGGTTTGCAGGTTGGAAACGAACCGGCCCGCCAAAGGGCGGGCCGGTGGGGGAGGCATCGATCAGCGGCGGCGGAACAGCGGCAGCGGTTCGTCGGTGGCGGCCTGGTAGGTGACCGAGAAGTCCTTCAGTCCCTGCAGGGCATCTTCCGGGTCTTTGTCGGCACGAATGGCGAAGGCATCGAAGCCGCAGCGGGCCATGTAGAACAACTGGTCGCGCAGCACGTCGCCGATGGCGCGCAGCTCGCCCTTGAACTTGTAGCGGTCACGCAGCAGGCGCGCGTTGGAGTAGTTGCGCCCGTCGGTGAAGGCCGGGAAGTTCAGGGCGATGACCTGGAAGTGCTCGACGTCGTCGCCGATCTCCTCGGCCTCTTCATCGCTGTCCAACCACACGCCCAGGCCGCCGTCGCGGGCCTTGAGGGCGTGGGCATGCTCGCGCCACAGTTGCAGCGGGACGATGTAGTCGTCGCAGTTGGTCAGCTCGTCGAGGGGCGTGTCCTTGGGCAGCAGGTGCCAGGTCTCGTCGACGATCTCGTTGTTCTTAATGATTCGCTGCATAGACGCGTTCCTTGAAAGGGTCGATGCCGATACGCTGGTAGGTGTCGATGAAGCGCTCGTCCTCGGTACGTCGTTCCACGTACACCGAGATCAGCTTCTCGATCACATCGGCCATTTCATCCTGGGCGAAGGACGGGCCGAGGATCTTGCCCAGGCTCGCATCGCGTGCGGCGTTGCCGCCCAGGGAAACCTGGTAGAACTCCTCGCCCTTCTTGTCGACGCCAAGGATACCGATGTGGCCGACGTGGTGGTGGCCGCAGGCATTCATGCAGCCGGAGATGTTCAGGTCGATCTCGCCGATGTCGAACAGGTAGTCCAAGTCGTCGAAGCGACGCTGGATGGATTCGGCGATCGGGATCGACTTGGCGTTGGCCAGGGAGCAGTAGTCGCCACCCGGGCAGCAGATGATGTCGGTCAGCAGGCCGATGTTCGGCGTGGCGAAGCCCAGCTCGCGCAGTTCCAGCCACAGGGCATGCAGTTGGCGCTGCTCGACGTCGGCGAGGATGATGTTCTGCTCATGGGAGGTACGCAGGAAGCCGAAGCTGTAGCGGTCGGCCAGGTCGGCGACGGCGTCGAGCTGCTTGTCGGTCAGGTCGCCCGGGGCAACGCCAGTGGGCTTGAGCGACAGGGTCACGGCAACGTAGCCCGGGCGCTTGTGGGCGCGGGTATTGCGCGAGCGCCAGCGGGCGAAGCCTGGGAATTCCTGGTCGAGGGCGCTGTAGTCGACGTTGTCCAGGGTCAGGTAGGCCGGGTCGACGAAGTGGCGCGAGACGCGCTCGACTTCCGCTTCGGTCAGGGTCGTGCTGCCGCCACGCAAGTGGGCCATCTCGGCCTCGACCTTCTCGGCGAAGACTTCCGGGGTCAGGGCCTTGACCAGGATCTTGATCCGCGCCTTGTACTTGTTGTCACGGCGACCGTAACGGTTGTACACGCGCAGGATGGCGTCCAGGTAGCTGATCAGGTCCTGCCAGGGCAGGAACTCGTTGATGAACGCACCGACCACGGGGGTACGGCCCAAGCCACCACCGACCAGCACGCGGAAGCCCAGCTCGCCGGCCTCGTTGTACACCGGCTCCAGGCCGATGTCGTGCACCTCGATGGCCGCGCGGTCTTCCTTCGAGCCGTTGATGGCGATCTTGAACTTGCGCGGCAGGTAGGCGAATTCCGGGTGGAAGGTGGTCCACTGGCGGACGATCTCGCACCAGGGGCGCGGGTCGATCACTTCATCGGCGGCAACACCGGCGAACTGGTCGGTGGTGGTGTTGCGCAGGCAGTTGCCGCTGGTCTGGATCGCGTGCATCTGCACGGTGGCCAGTTCGGCGAGGATCTCTGGGACGTCTTCCAGCGCCGGCCAGTTGTACTGCACGTTCTGCCGGGTACTGATGTGTGCGTAGCCCTTGTCGTAGTCGCGAGCGATCTTCGCCAGCATGCGCACCTGGGTCGAGTTCAGCTGGCCGTAAGGCACGGCGACGCGCAGCATCGGGGCAAAACGTTGGATATAGAGGCCATTCTGCAGGCGCAGAGGGCGGAATTCTTCTTCGCTCAGCTCACCGGCCAGGTAGCGGCGGGTCTGATCACGGAACTGCTTGACGCGGTCCTCGATGATCCGCTGATCGTACTCGTCGTATACGTACATATAAGTCCTGTCTCAGGCTGCATGCAGCTAATCGCGCGCACGGCCGCGCACTCCGCTTCGGAGCGGGGGAACGATAGCAGTTTGTGTTTATGCGCTAAAGTGATGTTTTTGCATATGAAAAGAACCAATTGGACTAAGTGAGATTGACTGGCATTTGCTGGCGATGATGGCGCGAATGCGGTGCGGGGATGTGGCGGTATCTTTACCGACTGTGGGGCGATTTTCAGCATTACAGCGCCGAAGGTTGGGGGCGCGGGTTTTCCGTGCCCTGGTTGGTCGTCGGTCGTCGATTACCGAAAGCCCCTGCTTGAGAGAAGGGCATTGCTAGGCTTAACTGCTGGAGGTGAAGTGCATTCCCATAACCACTACAAGAGGCAATGCAATGGGAAACTCGACCAAGCTGCGCAAGACTGACAGCACTGTGGATGCCTGGGCGATCCTTTGCCTGATCGTCCTAGTAGTCGTGGCCGCTGTGTATTGGGTCAGCCATCAGTAGCTTTCATTCGCAACGACCTTGATCCAAGCCTGAGCCGCCTGCGGAAGGGATATCCGCAGGCGGGTTGCTCTGGTTCCAGCATTCACGCAAATCTCTGACTGACCGGCAGTGGGACAAGCCGCAGGCCTAGCGCGCAGTCAGGTGCAGCGCCAGTTGCACCAGGCCGATCAGCACGAGGATGAACACCAGGGTGAACAGCGTGCCCAGCACGATGAAGTGGCTGGCCTTGCCATGGGTGAAGTCGCGCGCACGGTTCTTGCCGCTTTGCACGCCGAAGGCCGCGGCGAGGACGCTGTGCAGCATCTGCCAGAAGGTGGGTGGTTTGTCCTGGTCGCGGTCGTCCATGAGTGGCTCCTGATGTCAGAGGCAATCAGGGATAGTGTAGGCAACCCGGGGATTTGGGTGGGCTGTACCGGCCTCTTCGCGGGGCAAGCCCGCGAAGAGGCCAGAATGGCTTGTAAAGAAGCTGGACCTAGCCCTCGTAGCCCAGGTTCGGCGCCAGCCAGCGTTCGCTGACGCTGATGTCCTGGCCCTTGCGCGCGCTGTAGCGCTCGATCTGGTCCTTGTCGACCTTGCCCACGGCAAAGTACTGGGCCTGCGGATGGGCGAAGTACCAGCCGCTGACCGCCGCCGCCGGGAACATGGCGAAGTGCTCGGTGAGGAATACACCACTCGGCCCTTTCTCGCCGATGGCGGTGCCATCGAGCAGGCGGAACAGGGTGGCCTTCTCGGTGTGGTCCGGGCAGGCCGGGTAGCCGGGGGCCGGGCGGATGCCGCTGTATTGCTCCTTGATCAGCGCCTCGTTGTCCAGCTGTTCGTCCTTGGCATAGCCCCAGTATTCCTTGCGCACCCGCTCGTGCAGCCATTCGGCGCAGGCCTCGGCCAGACGGTCGGCGAGGGCCTTGACCATGATCGAGCTGTAGTCGTCGCCCTTGTCCTGGTAGGCCTTGGCCACTTCCTCGGCACCGATGCCGGCGGTGGTGATGAAGCCGCCGATGTAGTCGGTGACACCGCTGTCCTTCGGCGCGACGAAGTCGGCCAGCGACAGGTTGGGCTTGCCGTCGGGCTTGATGGTCTGCTGGCGCAGATGGTGCAGGGTGGCCAGTTTCTCGCCGCCGTCGCCATAGACCTCGATGTCGTCGTGCTCCACCTGGTTGGCCGGCCAGAAGCCGAGCACCGCGCGGGCGCTGATCAGCTTCTCGTCGATCAGCTTGTCGAGCATCTCGCGGGCATCCTTGTACAGCGACGTGGCCGCCTCGCCGACCACTTCGTCGGTGAGGATGCGCGGGAACTTGCCGGCCAGGTCCCAGGAGATGAAGAACGGCGTCCAGTCGATGTACTCGGCCAGCATCCGCAGGTCGATGTCCTCCAGCACCTTGACGCCGGTGAAGGAGGGCACCGCCGGGGTGTAGCCGGCCCAGTCGTACTGGGGCTTGGCGGCGATGGCCTGGTCGTAGCCCAGGCGCTCGGTGCGGGCGCTGCGGTTGGCGGTGCGCTCGCGCACCTGCTGGTATTCCTCGCGGGTCTTCTCGACGAAGCCGGCCTTGAGCTCCTTGGACAGCAACTGGGTGGCCACGCCCACGGCGCGGGAGGCGTCGGTGACGTAGACCACGGCGTCGTTGGAGTACTTGGGCTCGATCTTCACCGCGGTGTGTGCCTTGGAGGTGGTGGCGCCACCGATCATCAGCGGCAGTTCGAAGCCCTGGCGCTGCATCTCGCGGGCGACGTGGACCATCTCGTCCAGCGACGGGGTGATCAGGCCGGACAGGCCGATGATGTCGCACTTCTGCTCGCGGGCGGTCTGCAGGATCTTCTCCGCCGGCACCATCACGCCCAGGTCGACGATGTCGTAGCCGTTGCAACCGAGCACCACGCCGACGATGTTCTTGCCGATGTCGTGCACGTCACCCTTGACCGTGGCCATGAGAATCTTGCCCTTGGCCTCCGGGGTGTCGCCTTTCTCCGCTTCGATGAAGGGGATCAGGTGCGCCACGGCCTGCTTCATCACCCGGGCGGACTTGACCACCTGGGGCAGGAACATCTTGCCGGCGCCGAACAGGTCGCCGACCACATTCATGCCGCTCATCAGCGGCCCTTCGATGACCTCGATGGGGCGCGCGCACTGCTGGCGGCACTCCTCGGTGTCCTCGACGATGTGCGCGGTGATGCCCTTGACCAGGGCGTGCTCCAGGCGCTTGTCGACCGGCATGGCGCGCCAGGCCTCGTCCTCGACTTCCTTGCTGGCGCCGCCGCCCTTGTATTCGTCGGCGATGGCCAGCAGGGCATCGGTGCCTTCCGGGGTACGGTTGAGCACCACGTCCTCGACCCTGTCGCGCAGGGTCGCGGGGATCTCGTCGTAGATCTCCAGCTGGCCGGCGTTGACGATACCCATGGTCAGGCCGTTGCCGATGGCATGGAACAGGAACACCGAGTGGATCGCCTCGCGCACCGGGTTGTTGCCACGGAACGAGAACGACACGTTGGACACGCCACCCGACGACAGCGCGTAGGGCAGGTGGTCGCGGATGTAGGCGCAGGCTTCGATGAAGTCCACGGCGTAGTTGTTGTGCTCTTCGATGCCGGTGGCCACGGCGAAGATGTTCGGGTCGAAGATGATGTCTTCCGGCGGGAAGCCCACTTCATTGACCAGGATGTCGTAGCTGCGCTGACAGATTTCCTTCTTGCGCGCGGCGGTGTCGGCCTGGCCGACCTCGTCGAAGGCCATCACCACCACTGCGGCGCCGTAGCGCTTGCACAGGCGGGCATGGTGCTTGAACTGCTCGACGCCTTCCTTCATGGAGATCGAGTTGACGATGCCCTTGCCCTGGATGCACTTGAGGCCCGCCTCGATCACGTCCCACTTGGAGGAGTCGATCATGATCGGCACGCGGGAGATGTCCGGCTCGCCGGCGATCAGGTTGAGGAAGCGGACCATGGCAGCCTTGGAGTCGAGCATGCCTTCGTCCATGTTGATGTCGATCACCTGGGCGCCGGCCTCGACCTGCTGCAGGGCGACCTCCAGGGCCTCGGTGTAGTTCTCCTCGCGGATCAGCCGGGCGAACTTGGCCGAACCGGTGATGTTGGTGCGCTCGCCGACGTTGACGAACAGCGACTGGCGATCGATGGTGAACGGCTCCAGGCCCGAGAGGCGGCAAGCCCTGGGGATTTCCGGGATCTCACGCGGCTTGTACTTGGCCACGGCCTCGGCGATGGCCTGGATGTGCGGCGGGGTGGTGCCGCAGCAACCGCCGATGATGTTGAGAAAGCCGCTGGCAGCGAACTCCTCGACCACCGCGGCCATTTCCGCCGGGGTTTCGTCGTATTCGCCGAAGGCGTTGGGCAGGCCGGCATTGGGGTGGGCCGAGACATGGGTATCGGCCTTGGTCGCCAGCTCTTCCAGGTAGGGGCGCAGGTCCTTGGCGCCGAGGGCGCAGTTCAGGCCCACGGAGATCGGCTTGGCGTGGCGCACCGAGTTCCAGAACGCCTCGGTGGTTTGTCCGGACAGGGTGCGGCCGGAGGCATCGGTGATGGTGCCGGAAATCATGATCGGCAGCTCGACGCCGTCTTCCTCGAACACCTGCTGCACGGCGAAGATCGCCGCCTTGGCGTTGAGGGTGTCGAAGATGGTCTCGATCAGGATCAGGTCGGCGCCGCCCTCGATCAGGCCACGGGTGGCCTCGGTGTAGTTTTCCACCAGTTCGTCGAAGGTGACGTTGCGGTAGCCCGGGTCGTTGACGTCCGGGGAGATCGAGCAGGTGCGGCTGGTCGGGCCGAGCACGCCGGCGACGAAACGCGGTTTGTCCGGGGTCTCGAGGGTCTTGGCGTCGGCCACCTGGCGGGCGATGCGTGCGCCCTCGACGTTCAGTTCGTAGACCAGCGTCTCCATGCCGTAGTCGGCCTGGGAAATCTGCGTGGCGTTGAAGGTGTTGGTCTCGAGGATATCGGCGCCGGCGTCCAGGTAGGCCTTCTCGATGGCGGCGATGACATCGGGCTGGGTCAGCAGCAGCAGGTCGTTGTTGCCTTTCACGTCGCTTGGCCAATCGGCGAAGCGCGTGCCACGATAGTCGTGTTCCTCGAGGCGGTAACTCTGGATCATAGTACCCATGCCGCCGTCGAGGATCAGTATGCGCTCCTTGAGTGCTTGCTGAAGTGCTTGGAAACGAGCGCTGCGGTCGGACATAGGAACTACCTGGTCGGGCAAATGACAGAGGGTGCGCCATGATAACAAAGGTGCGCGGTTTTTAGACGCATCGCCCGTTTGCATGAATTTCCTTCATGTTCGCGCACCCACTACCCGCCAGGCACATCGTGATGGCTTACAGGAACCAGGACATTCGGCACATGGTGCATCGCTTACTTGCCGGCGCCTTCGCGCTGCTCATCAGCGGCGTGGCGGCGGGGCAAGCCCCGCAATCGAGCCCGGCAATCTCCTACACCCGGGATATCCAACCGATCTTCACCGAGAAATGCGTGGCCTGCCACGCCTGCAACGACGCCGCCTGCCAGCTCAAGCTGGAAAGCCCCGAAGGGGCGGTGCGCGGGGCATCCAAGGTCCCGGTGTACCAGGGCGACCGCAGCAAGGCGGTGCCCACCACGCGCCTGTTCTACGATGCCCACAGCGAGGAGCAGTGGCGCAAGAAGGGCTTCTACTCGGTGCTCGACGGCCAGGGCAGCCAGGCCGCGCTGATGGCGCGCATGCTCGAACTCGGCCACAAGACCCCGCTCACACCCAACGCCAAGTTGCCCGAGGAGATCGTCCTGGGGCTCAACCGTAACAACATGTGCCCATTGCCCCATGAGTTCGACGCCTATGCCGGCGCCCATCCCAAGGAGGGCATGCCCCTGGCGGTCACCGGCCTGACCGACGCCGAGTACCAGACCCTGCAGCGCTGGCTGGCGGCCGGTGCTCCGGTCGAATACCAGCCGATCCAGCCCAGCGCGGCCGAGGCCAGGCAGATCGCCGAGTGGGAGGAGTTGCTCAACCGCCCGGGCTCTACCGAGGCCCTGGTCGGCCGCTGGCTGTACGAGCACCTGTTCCTTGCCCACATCTATTTTGTCGGTGGCGAGCCGGGCCACTTCTTCCAGTGGGTGCGCTCGCGCACGCCGAGCGGCCAGCCGGTCGACGTGATCGCCACCCGCCGGCCCAATGACCCGCCGGGGACAGACTTCTACTACCGCCTGGTCCCGGTGCAGGGCGTGATCGTGCACAAGACCCACATCACCTACCCGATGGGGCCGCAGAAGCTCAAGCGGGTCAAGCAGCTGTTCTACAGCGGCGACTGGCACGCCACTTCGTTGCCCGGCTATGGCCCGCGTCACCGCGCCAACCCGTTCGAAACCTTCGAGGCGATCCCGGCGGTGGCGCGCTACCAGTTCATGCTGGACAACGCCGAGTACTTCGTGCGCACCTTCATCCGTGGCCCGGTGTGCCGCGGCCAGATCGCCACCGACGTGATCCGCGACCACTTCTGGGCACTGTTCCAGGAGCCGGCCTACGATCGCTATGTCACCGATGCCCGCTACCGTGGCGAGGCCACGCCACTGCTGGCCATGCCGGGGCAGATCGACGACGTCGGCAGCGTGCTGACGCTCTGGCACGCCTACCGCGACAAGCGCAACGCCTATGAGACTCTGCGCCGCGAGGCCTACGCGCAGATGCCGGCGCCGAGCTGGTCGACCCTGTGGGCGGGCAACGACAATGCGCTGCTGACCATCTTCCGCCACTTCGACAGTGCCTCGGTGAGCAAGGGCCTGATCGGTGACGTACCCTTGACCGTCTGGCTATTCGACTACCCGTTGTTCGAGCGCACCTACTACCAGTTGGCGGTCAATTTCGACGTGTTCGGCAACGTCTCGCACCAGCTGCAGACGCGTCTGTACTTCGACCTGATCCGCAATGGCGCCGAGGTCAACTTCCTGCGCCTGATGCCCGCCGACCAGCGCGGCGCGATCCTCGGCGACTGGTACCAGAACAGCGGCAAGGTGAAGATGTGGCTCGACTACGAGGACATCGATACCAGCACCCCGAGCGCGCTCAAGTTGGACGAGCACGACCCCAAGCGCGACTTCGGCCTGAAACTGTTGCAGCGTACCGGCAGCCTCAATGCCGCGCCCGACCCGATCAACCGCTGCCAGGGCGCCTATTGCTCGCGGCCGGGGTTGGCGTCGGAGTTCCGTGACGCCGAGCAGAGCCTCAGCCGCCTGGTGTCGCGCCCGGCCGCAGGCTTGAAGGTGATCGGCCAACTGCCCGAGGCGACCCTGCTGCGCATCGAAGGGCAGGGCGGCCAGCGCCAGGTCTACAGCCTGCTGCGCAACCGCGCGCACAGCAACGTCGCCTTCCTGCTCGGCGAGGCCTACCGCTACCAGCCGGGCCTGGACACCCTGACGCTGTACCCGGGCGTGCTCAGCAGCTACCCCAATTTCATCTTCAACATCCCCACCCGCGATGTGCCGGAGTTCGTCGAAGACATAGAGGCGGCCCGTGACGACCAGGGCAAGTTCGAGACCCTCGTCGAGCGCTGGGGCGTGCGCCGTAGCCATCCGCAGTTCTGGCGTTACTTCCATGACCTGAACCGCTACATCCAGGAGACCGACCCGGTGGAGGCAGGCGTGCTGGACATGAACCGCTACGAGAACCTTTGATCGGTCGCCGGGAAGGGCGCCTGACCTTTCCCGGCATCCTGCGGTCCCACGCACGGGCGGTCCCGCTTGGAGCTGCCTGGCCTGTGGGAGCGCCCGCTGAGGAACGGCGCTCCCCCCTGTGAGGCGAGCTTGCCCGCGAGCGCGTGCGAGGCACGTGCCAGGCGATGAAAGCGGGGCCTGAATGCACCAGAAAACGCAGGGCAATCCATGCTGTATTCGCTTCAGGCACTACGGGCGTTCGCCGCCTGGGTGGTGGTCTGCCACCATTTCATGCAGATCTTCTTCGACTTCCATGCCACCGGCCCCATCGGCCGACTGTTCAGCCACCGCGGCGCGGTAGGCGTCGATATCTTCTTCGTCATCAGCGGGATGGTGATCTACCTCTCGACCCGCGACAAAGCGGTCGCCCCTGGGCAGTTCCTGCTCAACCGGGTGTTGCGTATCGTCCCGGCCTACTGGTTCTACACCTTGCTCATGGCCTTGCTGTTGCTCGCCGCCAGCCGTTGGATGCCGCACCAGGTGTTCGAATGGCAGCACCTGCTGCTGTCGCTGCTGTTCATCCCCGCCGAGAACCCAGGAGGCTACGGGCTGTACCCGACCCTCAATGTGGGCTGGACGCTCAACTTCGAGATGTTCTTCTACCTGCTGTTCGGCCTGGCCTTCCTGGTGCGCCAGCGCCATCACCTGGTGCTGGTCAGCGCCGCGTTGCTGCTGGTCAGCGAGGTGCTGGGGCGCCTGGGCGTGCTCAGCCGCTTCTACAACAACGACATCATCTACGAGTTCCTGCTCGGCATCGGCCTGGGCGTGCTGTACCGTCGCGGCATGATCCCCGAAGGGCTGTGGCTGCCCCTGGCGGTGCTGGCGGCGGCAGGCTTTGCGCTCTATCACCTGGACGCCTCGATGCGGCTGCTGCATTGGGGCCTGCCCAGCGCCCTGGTGGTGTTCGCGTTCGTGGCCCTGGAGCCCTGGTTCCGGGGCAACCGGGTGCTCAAGGCACTGGGCGACTGTTCCTACTCGGTGTACCTGATCCATGTGCTGGTGCTCTATGGCGGGTGGTTCGCCAGCCGACGCCTGGGGCTGGACCCCTACCTGGCGTTCGCCTTCTGCGTGCCGCTCATTGGCCTGATGTCGTGGCTCAGCTACCACTGGCTCGAGCGCGGCCTGTACCGGCGACTGCAGGCCTGGTTCGCGGCGCGGCCTGGGCAACGCCAGGCGCTGGCGCTTTCCCGAGTCAAATACTAGGACTTTGTTCAGGCGCCAGCTTGGCGTACACTTGCCGGCAAGTCTGTGAGGAACTTCCATGAGCGCTATAACCATTACCGACGCCGCCCATGATTACCTGGCCGATCTGCTGTCCAAGCAGAACACCCCGGGTATCGGCATCCGTATCTTCATCACCCAGCCGGGCACCCAGTACGCCGAAACCTGCATCGCCTACTGCAAGCCGGGCGAGGAAAAACCCGATGACACCGCCGTGGGCCTGAAGAGCTTCACCGCCTACATCGATGCGGTCAGCGAGCCCTTCCTCGAGGACGCGCTGGTCGACTACGCCACCGACCGCATGGGCGGCCAGCTGACCATCAAGGCGCCGAACGCCAAGGTGCCGATGGTCAACGAGGACAGCCCGCTCAACGAGCGGATCAACTATTACCTGCAGACCGAGATCAACCCGGGCCTGGCCAGCCACGGCGGCGCCGTGAGCCTGGTCGACGTGGTCGAAGACGGCATCGCCGTGCTGCAGTTCGGTGGCGGTTGCCAGGGCTGCGGCCAGGCCGACGTCACCCTCAAGGACGGCATCGAGCGCACCCTGCTCGAGCGTATTCCCGAGCTCAAGGGCGTGCGTGACGTGACCGACCACAGCAACAAGGAAAACGCCTACTACTGATCGGCAGGCGACAGGCGTTTGTCATGTGGGGCGCTTCGTGCCCCAAGATGGCAAGCGCCGCTTGACCGACTGGCACCTGACCGCGTCTTCATCTAGCAACAAACTGTTACCGATTCAACCCCTGCGACAACAGGCCGCAGCCCGTATTCAAAGGCCTGCAGGCCGATGCCCCATTCGTCGGGTAGAAGACCCGCGGGTGTCATGCCAGAATGCCCCGGTTTTTCGCTGGCCTGTCCCAAGGGCCGGCACCTTCCCTGTAAAGGATGGTTCCATGACTGATCTACTGACCCGGCGTGCTGTCGTCGCCGGGATGGGCGTTCTGGGGCTTGGCCTGCTGGCGGGCTGCAGCCCGGCCCGGGGGCTCGAGTTCAAGTATGGCAAGAACATGAGCAACGAGATCCTCGGGCGCAAGTTCCGCCTGAAGGACACCCAAGGCAACGAGCGCACCCTGTCGAGCTTCTACGGCACGATGCCGATGATCTTCTTCGGTTTCACCCAGTGCCCGGCGGTGTGCCCGACCGCCCTGGCGCGCGCGGTGCAGATCAAGAAGCTGATGGGGCGCGATGCCGGCTTCCTGCAGGTGGTGTTCATCACCCTGGACCCGGAGCGTGACACCCCCGAGGTGCTCGATGCCTACGTCAAGGCCTTCGACCCGTCGTTCACCGCCCTGACGGGCACCCCGGAGGAAATCGCCGAGGTGGCCAAGGAGTTCAAGGTGTTCTACGAGAAGGTGCCGGCCGGCGACACCTACACCATCTCCCATTCGTCCACCAGCTACGTCTACGATTCCCGTGGCACCCTGCGCCTGAGCCTGGGTCATTCCCTGAACGCCAAGGAATGCAGCGAAGACCTGCTCACCCTGATGGAGATCTGCTAAATGGCAATTTCGATGCAACCGATCAAGCGCGGCCTGGCCGCCCTGGCCTTGATGGGCCTGGCCCTGCCGGCCCTGGCCGAAACCACCGTGAGCGACGCCTGGGTCCGCGCCAGCGTGCCGCACCAGCAGTCCACCGGTGCGTTCATGACCCTGACCGCGAGCAGCGACAGCAAGCTGGTGGGCGTGGCCTCGACGGTCGCCAAGACCGTGCAGATCCACGAAATGACCATGGATGGCGACGTGATGGGCATGCGGGAAGTCAAGGCCATCGAGCTGCCTGCCGGCAAGGCCGTGAGCCTGGATCCGAGTGGGTACCACGTGATGCTGATGGGCTTGAACAAGCAGGTCAAGGAAGGCGAGCAGGTGCCGCTGACCCTGACCATCGAGGACGCCAAGGGCGCCAAGCAAACCTTGCAAGTGCAGGCCCCGGTACGCCCGCTGACCGAAGGCGCCGGCCACGGTCACGACCACGCGCACATGCACTGACCTCCCACCTCGCCCGGGGCTGCTGCGCAGCCCATTCGCGGCGGCCCGGCAAGCCCACTCCTCAAAGCCCACGTCGACCACGCACGATACGGCCTGCAGGTTCGTGTGGGAGCGGCCTTGCGTTGCGAAAGGGCCGCAAAGCGGCCCCCATTCAGCTACGAAACCGCGGCAACGGTCGTTCGATCGACAGCGATGTCAGGGTCTTGCGCAGCTGGGCTTCGTCGGCTTCCAGGGCCTTGAGGCTTGCGCGGATCTTGCCAGCGGCGGGCACGTCGCCCTGCCGGTCGATCCAGTCGGCGATCTCCTTGCAGGCGCTGCTCAGGCAGGCTTGGCGCTGGTTCATCAGCGTCAGGAGGGTGGTGAGCTCTCTTTCGGACATGGCAGGATCCTCCATTCAGCCTTGTCAGTGTAGCAGCGGCCGGGCAGCTTGCCTGGGGCCAACTGCCGCACGGTGCCAGCGCCGCTGGCGACTGCCGTCACGGCTGCAGGCAGGCTTGCCGATAGGCCCCCGGCGTCACCCCATAGGCTTGCTTGAACTGCCGGTTCAGGTGGCTCTGGTCGGCGAATCCCAGGGCGAAGGCCACGTCCGAGGCGGGCAGGCCGCTCTTGAGGAACTCCCGGGCGCGGGCCAGGCGTCGCTGCTTGAGCCAGGCATGCGGCGGCAGGCCGGTGGCCTGGCGGAATACCCGGGCGAAATGGAAGGGCGAGAGGTTCACGGCACTGGCCAGGGCTTCCAGCGAGGGCGGGTCGGCCAGTTGGCTTTCCAGCAATTCCCGAGCGCGGGCCACGGCCAAGGGCTCGTTGCCCGGCGCGGGCGCCTCGGCGCAATGGCCGTGGCGCTGCACCAACGCCAGTACGGCATGGCGCCAGGCCGTCTGCTGCTCCAGGGCGCTGGCGCCAGACTCGGAGAGCTGGTGCAAGTGGCTGAAGGCCGCGGCCAGGGCCGGGTCCTGGATCACGCTCTGCTTGAAGTGGGGCATGCCGCGGCGGCCCAGCTCCAGCTCCTTCAACACGCCAGTGACCCGCTCATGCTCCGGATAGAAGCCGCGATAACGCCAGCCTGCTTCATGGGCGGTGGCCCCGGTGTGCAGTTCATCGGGGTTGATCAGCACCATGCTGCCGACCGGTGCCAGGTGCTCGCTGCCACGGTGCCAGAAGCGCTGGGCGCCGGACTCGATCACGGTGAACACATAGCCTTCATGCACGTGCGGGGCGAAACGCTGCTGGAAATACCGCGCATGCAGCATTTCCACGTCGCCCAGGGCCGGTGCCTGCCAGAGATGGGTCTGTTCGCGCAGGGATGTGCTCATGCCAGCCAACTGCGCAGGAGAAAGAAAATCAGCATGCTCGCCAGCATGCTCAGCAATACGCTGCGGGTCAACAGCACCAGGCCGATAGCGACCAGCGCGCCGAGCAGGTAGGGGTTGCCCGGGCTCAGGTCGAGCTGGTGGCCGGGCAGGAAGATGATCGGCCCGCAGATCGCGGTGAGCATGCCAGGCACGGCAAAGCCAAGGAACTGCCGGGCATTGGAGCTCAGGCGCAGCGGCAGGCGCGGCTCGAGGAAGGCGTAGCGATTGAGGAACACCACAGCGCCCATGGCGAAGATCAGCAACCAGGTCATGGGCGGGCTCCCGAGAGTTTCTGGCAGACGAAGCCGGCCGCCATGCCCAGCAGGCCGGCGGCGACCAGGGCGGTTTCCCAGTGCCAGTAGCTGAACAGCACCGAACAGAACAGCGACACTGCCACGCAGACCAGCGTCGGCAGGTTGCGCACCAGCGGGGCGATCAGCGCGACGAAGGTGGCGACGATGGAAAAATCCAGGCCCAACCGATCCAGGTGCGGGATGTTCTGGCCGAGGACGATGCCGGCCAGGGTGAACAGGTTCCAGGCGACGTAGAACGTCAGGCCGACCCCCAGGGCGTACCAGCGGTTGAATTGCTGCTGGTCGTACTGGCTGGTCAGGGCGAAGAATTCGTCGGTGAGCAGGAAGCCCAGCCCCAGCCGCCAGCGCAGCGGCTGGCCGGACAGCACCGGGCGCATGGACAGGCCGTAGAGCAGGTGCTGGGAGGTCAGCAGCAAGGTAGTCAGCAGGATCGACAGCAGGTTGGCGCCGCCCTTGAGCATACCGATCGCCACCAGTTGTGCGGCGCCGGCGAAGACGATGGCGGACAGCCCTTGGCCTTCCCAGGGGCTGAGTTTGGCTTCGATGGCCATGGAGCCGGCGAGCAGGCCCCAGGGCGCGACGGCCAGGGACAGGGGCAGGATGGCGACGGCGCCGTGGAGGAAGGCTTGGCGAGCGATGGGCGGACTGCTGGGCATGGTGGCGGCGATGAGTCGACAGGGAAGGGCAGCATGCCAGAGGCGCAAGGGGCGTGGCTTGAATGATCTTGCTCTGCTTGCGAGGGCTGTTCGCTGCGATGCTGTTCAACGCTATTGGGGGGCTGCAAAACAGCCCCAAATGCAGCACAACCGACTGACCTTGGGGGCTAGCGAAGCCCCTAGTGGCTGCTGGTCAGCCGCTGCTGGGCTGCGGCGCAGCCGTTGATCTCCACGGCTTTTTGCAGCAGTACCTGGCGATGCTGCGGATCGAGGTCGCCGAGCAGGCGGTAGACTTCGGCCTGGTAGTCGCGCTGGCGCCCCCATTGCATCTCCAGCCCCTGCGGTTGGCTGCGGTTACAGGCCAGGCGCACCGCCGGTTGCGGGTAGTAGGGCGCATACAGGGTGGCCATGCCGGGGATCGCCTCCAAGGCATCGCGATAGGCGGGGCTGGCGTTGTAGGGCGGGCACCAGGTGGCGATCGCCGGCGCCGGCGGCGCGAAGCCCTGCTTGAGACTGGCCTGCAGCAATGGGCAGGCTGCATCGGGAATCTGTGCGGCCGGCAGGTAGGTCATGTAGTACAGGGCCAAGCGGTACTGAGCCACCGGGTGGCCAAGCGCTACTGATTTCTTGAGCAGCGCCACGGCCGTAGGCAGGGTCCTGGCCATGGCCTGGCCTTGGCGGCTGAGCTCCGGATCGCTGTCGACGGCGGTACGCAGGGTGCTGGCGCTGTCGTCCTGGGCGTCGGCCTGTTCGAGCAGGGGCAAGGCCTGGCGATAGAGCAGGTCGGCATGTGGATCGATCTGCACCTCCAGCGCGTGGGCGCCGAGCGGTGCGAGGGCCATGAGCAAGGGCGGCAGGAGCGCGGCACGACTCACGGGCAGACCTCGGTGGCGGACCGTTTACGGCGTGCGGCCAGATGTGGCAGGGCGGCTTCGATGTTCACGGTTACACATGTGCCTCAGGCAAATCAGAACGACAAGCCCGTATTCTAGCCACCGACCGGTACATGCCGGAAGCCCATTTCCCGACCTGTCGGACGAGCCAGACGGGAGGCAGCTTGTAATTCGTACTTTTCCTGGGCCAGCCCCAGCTTGGCGGTGATCACCTTGGCCAGGGCATTGTTGCCCAGGTCGTTGAAGTGCAGGCGATCGACGAACAGGGGCTCGCCGAACACCGGCGAGCTGCTGAGCATGCTGTTCATGTCGTAGCACGGGACTGGCCCGGCCTGGTCCTTGATGCGCCGGAAAAATGCCGTGTGCAACTGGCTGTCGAAAACGTCGGCCAGGAGCCGGTCGAAATTCGTCGGTTGCTGTTGCAGCGCCGTGAGCATGGCCTGTTCGCCGGCCGGCAGGCTCTCCCGGCACCAGGGCAGCAGGGGCTGGAGAATGAAGGTGAGGGTGGCATGGCCGTTGGCCAGGAGCCGGTCCCACTGTTGCAGGGTGCGGCCGATGCAGTCTGCCGCCTGGTTCAGGCGTTTGCCCGGGGCCGGCAGCGTCCAGGCGACCGCTGCGGGCTGGTGGCGGGGCGCGAAGGCCTTGCCCAGGCGCTGCCAGAACGATTCGCGGCGCGGTGCGTCGCAGGCCTGTACCCCTTCGTTGAAACTGTTGAGCACATCCTGGTAGGCGGTGGCCTGCTCGCTCGCCAGGACCTCGCCCAGTGCCTCTTGCGCCAGGGTGTTCAGGCCGCTCAGCACCACGACGTGGCCGATCTGCGCGAAACGGTGCTGATGACTGAGGAAGGTCAGCAGTTCCTGGGTGGCGTTGAGCCCACAGCCGGCCAGGTTCAGCCAGACCTCGCCGGTGAGCCGCGACAGGTAGGACGCCACCGTGTGTTCATCGGAACTGGCGCCAATCCCCAGGGCGGTCGAGCCGCCCACCAGCAGATTGACCCGCTTCGCGCCCTTGTGTTCGGCCACCGAGTAGCGCTTGTCTCCCGCGTGGCTGTAGCGCATCCCGAGGGCGTCGGTATTGATGGTGCCGGATCGATAGCCACGCTCGTGCATGTACAGGGTATGCGGCGCCCGGCGGCTACCCAGCAGCAGGAAGCGCTGGTAGTCCTGGGGCAGAGGAAGGAGGCTGTCCTGGGCGTGCGTGGCGTGATCGATCGGCCTCATGGGCGCTCCTTGTCGAATCGACGGTCTGGGGCGTGCCGGCTTAGCCGGCCAGCGCCTTGATGTTGTAGGCAAGCCCGCCGACGGCGATCAGCAGCAGGGCGACGCCCGATGCCAGGGTGATCAGGCGATTGCTGCGCTGCGAGGTGATCCTGCCGATGGCGAAGATGTACAGGCTGAGCACGGCGAAATCGATGGCGATCCACAGCAGCGACAGCACCACCATGCTTTTTTCGAAGGATTCGGTGATCTGGATGAACTGCGGGAAGAAGGAAATGAAGAAGATGATGTCCTTGGGGTTGGAGATGCCCACCATGAACCCCTGCAGCAGCCCACCGCGCCCGGGCCCGGCGGTGTCGGGCCCGGCCTCGGCGATGGGGGCCTGCAGCGCTTCCCTGAGGGTGCCGATGGCGATGTAGCCGATGAACAGGCAACCCAGCAGGCTCATGCCGCTGAGCCAGGCCTTGTCGACGGCCGCGCTGGTCATGATGATCCAGGCCGCGGCGCCGATCAGTACCAGCGAGGCCCAGTTGGTGCCGACGGCGGTGAACAGGGCCTTGCGCGTGCCGGAGGCCGCGGCGGTGTTGACGATCAGTGCCACCACCGGGCCGGGCGTGGCGATCAGCAGCAGGACGGTGAGGGCGTAGGTGGCGGTCAGTGCGGTATTCACGTTCAGTTCTCGATCAGTGTGTCGGGTGTCGCAAGGGCCTGGAACGGGCAGCGCGGAGGATTCAGCGAGCCCGGTTCCTGGAGTTGGTACTGGCGCCATTCGAAGTTGTCGGCCTGGCCGAAGAAGCCCAGGGTATCGGGCATCACCCCGTCGTTGTAATGGCGCACCCGTTCGCGGATGCGTGCCCGGATGCGTTGGCCGCTTTCGCTGGTGGCGCTGGCCACTTCGTCGAAGCTTTCCCGGGGGTTGATGACGAAGACGATATGCTCGCCCAGGTTGCGGCTCTTCATCTGCTGGTGGGCCGGGAAGTTCATGTTGATGAACAGGGGCATGCCGGCGAAGCAGAACGACCAGCCGCTGTCGTGGGGATCCTTGGGGATGTCCTCCGGCCAGGGCAGCGGGTCGTGCTCATGCAGCTCTTGCAGCACCGACCAGGCCAGCGCCTGCTGCTGCGCCAGGCTGCTGCCGGCATGGGTCTCGAGGAACACCAGCAGTGGGTTGCCGATGCGCTGCTTGAGCGGCACGGGCTCGAGGGCGCGTACGTATTCGGCCAGGCCCCGGGCAATGTCCGCGGCCAGTTGCCCGGCACGGGCGAAGACGATGGAGCAGGTGCCGGCGGCCACCGCCTTGCGGCCGAACAGGCACGGAAAGTCGGGGTTGGCGAGGATGGCGCGAAAGCGTTCGATGGTTTCGTACGCCCAGTGTCGTTGGTTCTGGATATGTTCAGAGGCTAGCTCTAGCGCATCCAGGCGATAGCAGTTCCCATAACCCGTAAACATGATTACCCCAGCAGTTCTTTTGAACTTCCCGCCAGATACAAGCGGTTTCGCTATATATGTTTATTGTTTACCTGCATTTTCTGAGAACACCCCCAGGTTGTAAAACGCCTGGAACTATGACCTACTATTAGCTTCACTCATGCTTCGGACGCTGCGAATGTCGGAACGGATCCAGGCGCTGCATGCCCTGCGTGCCTTTGAAGTGGCATCACGCTACGGCTCTTTCACCCGGGCGGCGCAGGAGCTGGCCCTGACCCAGGGGGCGGTCAGCCACCACATCAAGACCCTCGAGACCCTGTTCGGCTGCGACCTGTTCGAGCGGCGCGGCCCCAAGTTGCGCCTGACCGAGCACGGCCGGCTGCTGGCGCAGGAGCTCAAGGTCGGCTTCAAGATCATCGAGAACGCCTGCGCGCTGTTGCGCCAGGACCGCTACGGCCTGCGCCTGAAGGCCCCCTCGACCCTCACCGTGCGCTGGCTGCTCAAGGCGCTGGATGCCTTCAAGAAGGTCGACAACAGCTGCAGCGTGCAACTCTCGAGCGTGTGGATGGACATCGACACGGTGGATTTCTATTCCGAACCCTACGACTGCGCCATCCTGCTGGGCAGCGGGCGTTTCCCGGCCGACGTCGAGAGCCTCAAGCTGTTCGACGAGTGGCTGATCCCGGTGTGCCATCCCGAGTACCTGGACCAGCCGAAGCCGGACCTGGCGGTGCTGGAGCGCTGCGAGCTTTTGCACCCCTCCGCGGACCGGCGCGACTGGCGGCGCTGGCTGGCGCGCATGGATGCGCTGGACATCAGCATCGACAGGGGGCAGGTGTTCGATACGCTCGACCAGGGCATCTCGGCAGCCCAGCAGGGCCTGGGCATTTCGGTGGTCGACCTGGTGCTGGCCAGCGCCGACCTGGCTGCAGGGCGGCTGGTCATGCCGTTCAAGCATGCGGTGGCCACCGGCGACGGCTACTACATGACCTGGCTCAAGGCCAGCCCCAAGGCGCGGCAGATGCACCGGCTGCGCGACTTCCTGCTCAGCCAGGTGCCGCCATTGGCGCACAAGGACATCGACTACCTGTACGGCTGAGGTTCCTGCTGGCTGCTGCGCAGCCCATCTCTGGCATTCAGCGGTAGAATGCTTCCTTCGCTTGAGCAAAACGATTCGAGGTCGACGCGGTGGAGTTGCAGCAGGGCTTTGTCCTCACCCGGCATTGGCATGACACGCCCGAGGGGACCTGCGTGGAGTTCTGGCTCGCCACCGACCAAGGCCCACGGCAACTGCGCCTGGCACCGCAGGAGTCGGCGGCGTTCGTGCCACTGGCGCATGCCGTGCGCGCCCGTGCCTTGCTGGCCAACGAGCGGGGCGTCGAGCTGCGGCCCCTGCGCCTGCGCGATTTCGAGCAGCGGCCGGTACTGGGCCTGTACTGCCGCCAGCACCGTCAGTTGATCCAGCTCGAACAGCGCCTGCGCAGTGCCGGCATCGACGTCTACGAAGCCGATATCCGTCCCCCGGAGCGCTACCTGATGGAGCGCTTCATCACCGCCCCGGTGCTGTTCAGCGGTCGCCCGGATGCCCAGGGCGTGCTCTGCGATGCCCAGCTCAAGCCCTTGCCGGATTACCGCCCGGCGTTGCGCCTGGTATCGCTGGACATCGAGACCAGCGAGCGCGGCGAGCTCTACAGCATCGCTCTGGAGGGCTGCGGCCAGCGCCAGGTCTACATGCTCGGGCCGGCCAACGGCCAGGCCGATGACCTGGATTTCGACCTGCAGTATTGCGACGACCGTGCCCAGTTGCTCGGCTGCCTGAACCAGTGGCTGGCCCGCCATGACCCGGATGCGATCATCGGCTGGAACCTGGTGCAGTTCGACCTGCGCCTGCTGCACGAGCACGCCACGCGCCTGCAGGTACCGCTGGCCCTCGGCCGCAACGGCGCGCCCCTGGGCCTGCGTTCCCACAGCGGGCGCAACCATGTGTTCGCCGATGCGCCGGGGCGCCTGCTGATCGATGGCATCGAGGCACTGCGCGCGGCGACCTGGAGCTTTCCTTCGTTCAGCCTGGAAAGCGTCGCCCAGGCCCTGCTCGGCGAAGGCAAGGCCATCGACACCCCGTACCAGCGCATGGACGAGATCAACCGCATGTTCGCCGAGGACAAGCCGGCCCTGGCCCGCTACAACCTCAAGGACTGCGAGCTGGTCACGCGGATCTTCGCCCATACCCGGCTGCTCGAGTTCCTGCTCGAGCGTTCCACCGTCACCGGCTTGCCGGTGGACCGCAGTGGCGGCTCGGTGGCCGCGTTCTGCCACCTGTACATCCCGTCCATGCACCGCCTGGGCTTCGTCGCCCCCAACCTGGGCAGCCGCCCGGACGAAGCCAGCCCCGGCGGTTTCGTCATGGACTCGCGGCCTGGCCTGTACGACTCGGTGTTGGTGCTCGACTACAAGAGCCTGTACCCCTCGATCATCCGTACCTTCCTGATCGACCCGGTGGGCCTGGTCGAGGGCCTGCGCCAGCCGGATGACGCCGATTCCGTGGAGGGCTTTCGTGGGGCGCGTTTCGCCCGCCGCCAACATTGCCTGCCAGCCATCGTCGAGCGGGTCTGGCAGGGGCGCGAGGCGGCCAAGCGGGCCGGTAACGCGCCGCTGTCCCAGGCGCTGAAAATCATCATGAACGCCTTCTACGGCGTGCTCGGCTCCAGCGGTTGCCGCTTCTTCGACCCGCGCCTGGCCTCGTCCATCACCCTGCGCGGGCACCAGATCATGCGCCAGACCCGCGCCCTGATCGAAGCCCGTGGCTTCGACGTGATCTACGGCGACACCGACTCGACCTTCGTCTGGCTCAAAGAGGCCCATGACGAAGCGGCCGCCGCGCGCATCGGCCAGGCCCTGGTCGCCGAGGTCAACCAGTGGTGGCGGCAACACCTGCGCGAGACGATGGACCTGGACAGCGCCCTGGAGCTGCAGTTCGAGACCCACTACCGGCGCTTTCTCATGCCGACCATCCGTGGTGCCGACGAGGGCAGCAAGAAGCGCTACGCCGGCCTGGTACAGCGCGGCGAGGGGCGCGAGGAACTGGTGTTCAAGGGCTTGGAGTCGGTGCGCACCGACTGGTCGCCCCTGGCCCGGCAGTTCCAGCAGGAGCTCTACGGGCGGATCTTCCGTGGCCAGCCTTACCGCGACTATGTCCGTGACTATGTGCGCCGCACCCTGGCCGGTGAGCAGGACGAGTTGCTGGTGTACCGCAAGCGCCTGCGCAGGCCGCTGGCCGACTACCAGCGCAACGTGCCGCCCCACGTGCGCGCCGCACGGCTGGCCGATGCGTTCAACAGCCGCCTGGGCCGGCCCCGGCAGTACCAGAACGGTGGCTGGATCAGCTACGTCATCACCACCTCGGGCCCCGAACCCCTCGAGAACCTGCAGTCGCCGATCGACCACGAGCATTACCTGAGTCGCCAGTTGCAACCGGTGGCGGACGCCATACTGCCGTTCGTGGGCGATGATTTCGCGGCCCTGACCGATCGCCAGCTACTGCTCTTCTGACCCGCGGGTATTACCCCTCTAACGCCGTCCGCCGCCTCGCACGGCCTAGGGTGCTGCCTTTTCCGCCACCCAGGAGAGGCAATCGATGGTCACCCACACCCCACCTTCGGCATACGCGGCCGCCCAGGACGCGCTCATCGGTGCGCGTCTGCCGTACTGGCTGCGCTCGGCGAGCGTCGAGCAACTGGCACCGTTGCAGGATGCCATGGGCCTGAGCCTGTACTTTCGCCAGCGGGTTCGGCAGTTACTTGCAGGCGTGCAGGGCATCGACTGCTTCGCCGAGCCCTTGCTGGTCCAGGCGTTGCGGGCGCGCTTCGGCGCAGCGCTGGACATTCATCGCCTGCGTTTTCGCCTGGGGCACCGGGAACCGGTGATCACCTCGCAGCCGATCGGCTATCCGGTGACGGTGCCGGTCTATACCGAGATCAGCCTGTTCGAGGCCGCGCTGCGCAATTTCACCGCGGCAGAAGCCGAGGCAGGGGGGCAGTTGCCCGGCAACGGCCTGGTGGACCCGCTGGATGCCCAGGCCAAGCTGCCGTGCGCGCAGCAGTTCGCCAGCCTGTGCCGTGAACTCGACCTGGGTGGGCGCTACCAGCGCCATTTGCAGGGTATCCTCGAACCGGCCGACGGCGAGGCGCGCCGCCAGGTGCTGTCGTTGCTGGCGCGGGCACGGCGCTACGGCATGCTGGCCGATGCCCATGTGGCCAGGATCAAGGGTGCGTTGAACGAGGCCGAGCTGCAGCTGTTGGTGCGGCTGTGTGGCCTGCATCGCGCGCCCACGCTCGAGGGCAGCCCGGTCATCGCCAAGCGCTTGAGCCTGCTCGGTTGCACGCTGGAGCAGATCGTCGTGCTCGATGTCCGCGATGAAAGCCTCAGCCCGCTGTACAGCACCAGCCGCCGGGTACTGGTGCATATCCCGGACGATCCGCAGGCACCCTGGCAGGCGTTTCCGGACTTGCGTCATTTCGCCAATGCCTTGGGCAAGCGCCTGCGCACCTCGCAGTACCAACGCTTCTTCAGCCGCTTCGTGCGGCGGCGCGACAGCCAGCGCTTCTTTGCCAGCGTGGTCCAGGGCTACCAGGGGGTGTCCGAGCTGGCCAACATCGACCTGGAGGCGCGCATGCATGCCTACCCGGAGCCGCTGTTCGATAGCCTGGCTCGGGCGCGCATCGGCCAGATCAAGGACGATGCCGCCATGATCGCGGTGCCGAAGGCCGAGGTCGATCGCCAGGTCCAGCGCGAGCACGCCCAGCGCCTGGCAGCCGAAGGCTGGACCCTGCTCAACCTCGCCGGGTTGTTCGTCCCGGTGATCGGCGCGGCGCTGCTGGCGGTGAGCGCCTGGGCGCTGCTTGGCGAGGTCTACCACGGTATCGAGGCCTGGCACGAGGGGGAAACCAGCGAAGCGCTCGAGCACCTGTTCAATGTCGCCATCGACCTTGCCGTAGTCGCCGCTACCGCTGCGGGCATCACCCTGGTGTGCAACGCCTGGTCCCGCTCCAGCCTGGTCGACAGCCTGTTGCCGGCGCAGTTGGAGGACGGCAGCACACGCTTGTACAAGCTTGACCTGGCGGCCTTTCGCAGCGAGGCGCCACCGCCGCAAGCCGTGCCCGATGCGCAGGGTATCCACCGCCTGGGGGCACAGGCCTGGATCGAGATGGACGGGCATCATTACCCTATCGTCCAGCGCGCCGGTGATGGCCGCTGGCAATTGCGCCCACAGGGCGGCCATGGGCCGCTGCTATGCCACAACGGTGCCGGTGCCTGGCGCCTGTGGTCGGAGCAGCCGGCCCGCTGGGACGATCCTCATCGCCTGTTCCGCCGCCTGGGTGGCCCGTTCGCGCGCCTCGACGACGAACAGATCGACCAGCTCATGACGGCGCATGGCCTGGAGGCCAGTCACCTGCGTGCGCTGCATGTCCAGGGGCAGGCGCCCGAGGCGCAGTTGGTCGACAGCGTCGAGCGGGTATTGCTCGAGCAGCGTATCCGTGAGTTGGTCGGCCGCCTGCGCGGCGGCGAGCCGGTCAGCGACCGCTTCGTGCTGCAGCATGCCCAGGCCTTGCCCGGGGCGGCTGGGCTGCCAGACCAGGGGTTGGCAGAGCTGGCCTGGAACCTGCGCAGGCCATTGTTCCAGCGCCTGTACGAGAGCGCCCAGGGCCGCGACAAGCCCGGTGTCGCGACCCTGCGCCGAGCATTCCCCGGCCTGCATGGCCGGGCTGCCGAAGCGTTGTTGGAGGCGGCCCGGGTCGCGGACCGGCGCCGCTTGCTCGACACTGGTCGGGTTGCGCTGCGCCTGGCCGAGTCGGCGAGGACGAGCGTGGGACAGATACGTGTGGCCAGGGTATTCGAGGCGCTGTACCTGGACACCTTGCGGGCGACCTGGCGCGTGTGGCCCTGGCCATGGCCAGGCAACTGCCGGGCGCGCCGGCGGGGCGCTGGCGCTTGTTCGAGGGTAGCGTGCAGGGGCCATTGCTGCTGGCCCTGGAGCAGGGCGAGGAGGGCGGCGGCTTCGACCTGCTCCACCGCGATGGCCGCTTCCAGTTGCTCGACGAGCAGGGCCAGGTGCTGGCCGGCTGGGGGGAGCTGTTCGAGGTCATCGCCGCCGCCTACGGCGACCGCCAGCGGGATGCCATGGGCATCGGCGAGCCCTTCGCCCATAACCTGCGGGTGCTGGTGGGGCGGCTGGCGGCGCGCCAGCGTGACGCGGTCGCACGGCTACTGGGGCAGGGCGAGCCCATCGGCTGGTTCCGGCCTCCACGGCGCCTGGACGATGGCCGAGTCGGTTATCCGCTGAGTGGCCGGGGCGCATCGCGGGGTAGGCCGCAGGCGCTGTTCGCCCGGGTGCGGGCGGTGTATCCGACGTTCGACGATGCGCAGATCGATGCCTGGTTGCAGGAGGTGAGGCGCTCGGGCCGGCAGGTGGAGAGCGAACTTGCCCGGCTGGGGCATGAGTTCGAGGCACTGGATGACCACCTGCGGGCCTGGAGCGAGCAGCCCGCCAGCGGCATGCAGCGCCGCGAGCGGCGGCATTTCGCCCAGGTCCTGCTCAGTTGCTGGCAGCGCCGGGGGCCGCAGTTGTTCGACCAGCGTGGGCAAGCGACGGGGTATCGCCTGAGTATCTGGGCGCTCAGCCTGGAGCGCTTGCCCGAGCTGCCCGAGGCTGTGAGTTTCCCCCACATCCATGAGTTGTCGCTGATGGGCTTGGGGCTGCGGGAAATGCCACAGCGTTTCCTGGGCGCTTTCCCGAACCTGCAGGTTCTGGAGCTGGCCAGCAACCGCTTGACCCGCCTGCCGCCGGGCCTGGAGGCGCTGACATCGCTGCGTGAGCTGGACCTGTACGACAACCGTGTCGTGCTCGACACCGAGCAGGCTATGACCCTGGCCAACGGCGAAATGCTGGAGTTCATCAACCTGTCGCGCAACCCGCTGGGGCGAACCTTCCCGCTGTACCGGCTGGACCGCTTGCGGCGTCTGTACCTTCGCGCCACCGGGATCAACGAACTCCCGCCCGCCCTGATGGACCGCCTGGAACTGACCATCGCCGACCTGCGCGACAACCAGATCACGACGCTGCCGGAGCGTTTCTATCGTGCGCCGATCTGGGTGGGGCGTACCGTGATGCTGACGGGTAACCCGTTGGACGAACAGGCCGCGCAACGCCTGGAGGCCTTTTCCCAGGCCCATGGCATGCCGGCGCCGCAGGTGGCGGGTCCTTCCTCGATGTCGTTGCGCCGACGCTGGCTCGACGCCGCCGACAGTGTCCAACGGGCCGTGCAGTCCTCGACGTGGGACGAGCTGGAAGCCGAGGACGGTGCGGACGATTTCTTCGCCATGCTCGCGCGGCTGCTGGAAACCGTGGATTTTCGCGATCATCGCCAGGACCTGGCCAACCGGGTGTTCACCCTGCTGCAGAGCATGTGCCGCTACGAAGGGCTGCGCAGCGAGCTGTTCAACCAAGCGCGCATGCCCCTGACCTGCCAGGACAGCGTGATCCTGAGCTTCAGCGCCCTGGAACTGCGCATGCTGGTCTGGCAGGCGCGGGTCGACGCGGCCGCCGGTGGCCAGGAGCAGGCCCTGGTACGGTTGGGGCGCCAGCTGTGGCGGCTGGACGAGGTCGAACGTATCGCCCTGGAGGACATCCAGGCGCGCCGGGCCGCAGGCAGCGATCCGGACGAGATCGAGGTAAGCCTGGCCTACCGCCTGGCATTGCGTGATGCGCTCGACCTGCCGGGGCAACCTGCCGACATGGCCTACGCCGACGTTGCCGGGCTGGACCGGTCGCGCATCGACCAGGCCCGGGAGCGCGTGCTGGCACTGCAGACGCCGGAACGCCTGGCGCAGTCGCTGGTAGAGCGGGACTTCTGGCAGGAACACCTGCTACGCGCCCACGCCGAGGTCTTCGAGGCCCTCGATGCGCCGTTCCATCGCCGCGTCGAGGCATTGATGGAGAGATCGTCGGCGTTGCCGGAGGGCCAATACCTGGCGCGGATGAATAGCATCGGCAGCGAGCGCCAGGCGGCTCGGCGCGAGCGGATGCTGGCCCTGACCCGCATCGCCCTGGCCGAGGCGCCGCCTGCCAGTGACGACACCCCGGGGGCCTCCTGAGGCGAGGGGTAGGGCGAGCACCTGCCGCGACCCCGGTGGCTTTCGGCTATGCTCAGGTTCGGGTGTCGGCATTTTCCGGAGATGCCGTAGGCCTGATCTGGAAACCGGAAGTTACCTTTGACCTGACCACCTGCCCAGGCAGGTGGTTTAGGCTCGCAGGCCGGATCTTTCTCCCCGATCTGTAGTCATTTGGTTCATCGAGACAATAAGGAAAGGAGATGCGCATGCTCGTCCGGTCACTGACCCTCGCCACCTTGCTCGCCGTCGCCGGCCCCTTGCTCGCTGCGGACAGCGATGCACCGTTGGCCAAGGAGCTGGGCAAGGCCAGGCCGCTGATCATCATCGCCCCCAGCACCGCCGACCCCACCTTGCGCGGCCTGAACGAGGCCCTCAAGGACCCGGCCACCCAGGCCGCGTTCAAGGAGCGCAGCCTGGTGCTCTACAGCGTCGCCAACATGATGGGCAAGCGCGAGGACAAGAACCTCGAGCAGCAGACCACCATGGCCTTGATCCGCGAGCTCAAGCTTGGTGCCAGCAAGGGCACCAAGGTGATCCTGGTGGGCAAGGATGGTGAGCGGCACATGCTCAAGGATGACGACAGCGGCGAGCAGCTCGACCCGCAGGTGATCTTCAAGGCGGTGGACGAGCTTCCCGCCAGCGAGAAGGCGGTGACCGCGCCCGAGCCGGTGGCCAGCAGCACCGAGAAGGCCAAGGACAGCAAGCCCGGCAAGCCGACCAAGCCCCTGGCGCCGCCCAAGCCGCTGGAAGACTGAGGATGTGCCGCGCGGGGTGGGGCGCCGGCGACGCCTCGTCCCCGACCCTTCGCTGATAGCCGCGAGGCGATGTTCCAGTGCTCTGTATCTGACTGTATCCAGCCACCTGGTCGACCCACTCCCATACAGAAAGCCCACCTGCCTGATACACCTGCGATACACCACTGCGGCGAAATGGCTCCACCTCTCAACCACAGTGGAGCACCAGCATGAAACATTCGAAGAACACCCTTGGCCTGCTCAGCGTCGCACTGCTCGGCGGCATGGCCCTGGGCAACAGCGCGTTCGCTGTCGAGCCCCTGGCCCAGGGCTACCAACTGGCCGCAGCCAAGACCCCAGGCGAAGGCAAATGCGGCGAAGGCAAGTGTGGGGGCAGCGGCAAGGCCACCCAGGGCGAAGGCAAGTGTGGCGAAGGCAAGTGTGGCGGTAGCGCCAAGGCCGGCCAGGCCGAGGGCAAGTGCGGGGAGGGCAAGTGTGGCGATGCCTCCTTCGCCCGTACCGACAGCAACCATGACGGCAAGGTCTCGCGCGAGGAGTTCCTCGCCGTGGCCAAGGACCGCGCCGCCGACTTCGACAAGATCGACAGCAACCACGACGGCATGATCTCCGAGCAGGAGGCTTACGACCACCTCAAGGCCCTCTACCAGGCCAGCGGCAAGCCGATGCCCGAGGGGCTGTTCAGCCACCTGGCTGGCGAGTCCTGATCGAGCGGGCTCCCACGGACTGCCTGCGGGCGGTGATGTGGGGGCCTTGTCGCAGCGCCTTGTGGAGAACCGAACATGAACGACCACCCCTTGCGCACCGGCCTCGGCTTGCGCCGTGGCCTGCTGCCCGAGCTGCTGACGATGGCGGACGGCGCGGTGGATTTTCTCGAATGCGCGCCGGAAAACTGGATCGGTGTCGGCGGAGCCTATGGCCAGGGCCTGGAGCGCCTGGCCGAACGCTTCGCCATCGCCTGCCACGGCCTGTCACTGTCACTGGGCGGCAGTGCACCGCTGGACCAGGCCTTTCTCGCGCGTACCCGGCAGTTTCTCGAGCGCTACCAGGTACGCCTGTACAGCGAGCACTTGAGCTACTGCAGCGACGATGGTCACCTCTACGACCTGATGCCGATCCCGTTCACCGACGAGGCCGTGGTGCATGTCGCGGCGCGCATCCGCCAGGCCCAGGACCAGCTTGGCCGCCGCATCGCCGTGGAGAACATCAGCTACTACGCCGCGCCCTACCAAGCCATGAGCGAGCTGGCGTTCATTCGCGCCGTGCTCGAGGAGGCCGACTGCGACCTGCTGCTGGACGTCAACAACATCGTCGTCAACGCCTGCAACCACCGTTATGACGCGCTGGCGTTCCTCCAGGGCCTGCCGGTCGAGCGTGTGGTCGGCATGCACGTGGCCGGGCATTACGACGAAGCACCGGACCTGAAGGTCGACACCCATGGGGCGCCGGTGAAAGAAGATGTCTGGTCATTGTTCGCCAGTGCCTGCCAGCGCTTCGGCGTGCAACCGACGGTGCTGGAGCGCGACTTCAATTACCCGCCCCTGGACGCGCTGCTCGACGAGACGGCACGCATCCGCCAGTTGCAGCAGGCGGCAGGGAGTGTGCGCGATGAATGAAACCTTGCGTCAGCAGCAGTTTACCCTGGCCCGCCATCTGCGCGATCCCGCAGCCAATCCACCACCGCCGGGCATCGAGGCGCGGCGCCTGAAGGTCTATCGGGAGCTGTTCTACAACGCCATCGAGGGTTTGCTGGCCGGCAGCTTCCCAGTCATGCGCCAGACCCTCGGCGAGGCCCGCTGGCATGCCCGGGTGCGTGACTTCCATGCCCACTATCGCAGCCAGACGCCGCTGTTCACCGAGGTCGCCGAGGTGTTCATCGACTACCTGCACGGCATCGAGGCGGATGCACCCTGGCAGTTGGAACTGGCCCACTATGAATGGTTGGAGGCGCAGTTGTACCTGAGCGATGCCGAGGACCCAGAGCACCGGCCCGAGGGGGATCTGCTCGAAGGCGAGCCGTTGCTCTCCTGCGTGGCCCGGGTGCTCGCCTACCGCTGGCCGGTGGAGCGCATCGGCCCCGGCTACCAGCCTGCCGAGCCCCCCGATACACCCACCTTGCTGCTGGTGTATCGCGACGCCGACCTGCAGGTGCGCTTCGCCCGCCTGACGCCGCTGGCCTACCAGTTGCTGGCAGGGCTCCAGGGTAGCGGGCGCGAGCGGTTGCAGGCCTTGGGAGGCGAAGAGATCCAGCGTCAGGGGCTGGCTTTGCTTGAGGCTCTGCGCGGGCAGGGGATCATCGTCGGTACGCGATAGGTTGTCCCAAAGCGGCTGTGCGCGAGGCTCAACGCTTGGCCGGCTTCAACCGCGACACCCCGAACAGTACCAGCGCCAGCCCCGCGATCTGGTAGGCCGAGATCGACTCGCCGAGGATCGCCCACGACGCCAGCACCGTCAGCATCGGCCCCAGGTTGCCGACCGCCGCGGTCTGGGTCACGCCCATGCGCTGGATCGCCAGGGCTACCCAGTAGATCGGCAGCACGGTGGAGAACACCGCCATCATCGCCGCATGGGTCCATACCGCCGGCGGCAGTTGCCACAACTGGGCCGTGTCCGCCACCAGCAGGTAGTGCGCCAGCACCATCAGCGACGAGGCCGTGCCACACAGCCCGGCCAGGCGCATGGAGCCCATGCGCTTGAGCATCATGCCGGTGCCGGCGTAGTACAGGGCATAGGTCACCGCGCTGGCGAACACCCACAGCGCGCCGACGAGCACCTGCTGGCCGCCCCCCGACATGCCGAGGTCGTGGACGAAGGCGATGCCCAGGCCGAGGTAGCACAAGCCCATGGCCGACAGGGTGCGCAGGCTGGGCCGTTCACGCAGGGCGACGGCCTGGAACACCAGCACCAGGGTCGGGTAGGTGAACAGGATCAGCCGCTCCAGCCCGGCACTGATGTACTGCAGGCCATAGAAGTCGAACAGGCTGGCCAGGTAATAGCCGAACAGGCCGAGCAGCGCTACGCGCAGGCTATCCCCCAGCCCAATGGCAGCGCTGGACGAGCCACGGCTGAACCACACCAGCCAGACGAACAAGGGCAGCGCGATGCCCATGCGCATGGCCAGCAGGCTGATAGCGTCCACGGGGCCTGCCGCGTAGGCGAGTTTGACGAAGATGGCCTTGAAGCTGAAACCCAAGGCCGCGAGCACGGCATACAAGGCACCGTTGTGCAGTTGGCGTTGCAAGTGGGCGCGGATGGCGAGCATGGCGTGTCCGGGAAAGGGGAGTGGCGAGGCTTATTCTGGGCAGAAGGCGCTGGCGCTAGAATCGCTTTTTATCGAACATGGCGTTCTGATTTGGAGAAGCCCCATGCATTTCGACCTGCCTGACCTGCGCCTGCTCGCCGCCATCGCCGCCACCGGTAGCCTGAGCAAGGCGGCGGCGACCTTCCCGGTGGCGGTGTCGGCCGCCAGTACCCGCTTGCGGCTGTTCGAGGAACGTTGCGGCCTTGCCCTGTTCGTACGTCGGGTCGACGGCATGCAACTGACCCCGGCCGGCCGCCTGGTGCTCGAAGCCGCCCGCAGTGTGCTGGGCGAGGCGCAGAGGCTGCAGGACACCTTGCAGGAGCTGGCCGGCCAGCGGCGCATCACCTTGCACCTGGCCGCGTCCACCGTGACCAACAGCACCCTGCTGCCGGCGGTGCTTGGGCCGTTTCTGGCCGACTATCCGGAGGTGGACCTGCAACTGGTCGAGCACAAGAGCCTGGACGTGCTGCGCGTGGTGCTGGCCGGTGAGTGCGAGATCGGCGTGTACGACGGTAACCTGGCCAACGAGGGGCTGGTGTCGCTGCCGTTTCGTACCGAGCGCCTGGTCCTGCTGACGCCCGCCGACCACCCGTTGGCGTCCCGCGGGCAACTGCGGCTGGTCGATGCCCTAGGGTTTCCCTTCGTCTGCCTGCCGGCCGAGCGTGCCATGCAACGTTTCGTCGAGGAGCTGGCGATGAACCTGGCCATGCCCCTGAAGGTCCGGGTGCGTGCGCCGAGCTTCGAGGCCATCGCCCAACTGGTGGCCCAGCGCGCCGGCATCGCCATGTTGCCCGAGACGGCAGCCCTGCGTGCCGAGCAGGAGCTGCCGGTGCGCCGGCTGGCGCTGGAGGAGCGCTGGGCGACGCTGGAGTTGCGGGTGTGTTTTCGTGGTTGGGAGAGCCTCAGCTCCCATGGGCGTCAGTTGGTGGGGTTCCTGTCCGGGCAGTGAGCTGTCAGTGACTCCGCATCCGGGGCTGCAAAGCAGCCCCGCCTGCCTCAGGCGGCTCAGACCTTGAACTGCGCCACCATGCCATTCAACTCCACCGCCAGTCGCGACAGGTCCTGGGCCGCCGCGCTGGTCTGGTTGGCCCCGGCCGAGGTCTGCATGGCCAGGTCGCGGATGTTGACCAGGTTGCGGTCCACCTCGCGGGCCACCTGCGCCTGCTGCTCCGATGCGCTGGCGATCACCAGGTTGCGTTGATTGATCGAGGCGATGGCCTCGGCGATCACCTCCAGAGCCTGGCCGGCCGACTGGGCCACTTCCAGGGTGCCGGTGGCACGCCCCTGGCTGGTGTGCATGGCCGTGACCGCGCGCTCGGTGCCGGACTGGATCCCGACGATCATCTGCTCGATCTCGGCGGTGGACTGCTGGGTACGGTGGGCCAGGGCGCGTACTTCGTCGGCGACCACGGCGAAACCGCGTCCGGCCTCGCCGGCACGGGCCGCTTCGATGGCGGCATTGAGCGCCAGCAGGTTGGTCTGCCCGGCGATCGCGCCGATCACGTCGAGCACGCGGCTGATTTCGTTGGCGTTATTGGCCAGTTGCTCGATTTCCTCGGATGTGCCGGTGACATCGTTGACCAGGTGCTGGATCGAAGCCAGGGCCTGGTTGACCTGGTCGCGACCATCACGGGTGGTCTGATCGGCCCCTTTGGAGGCATCGGCGGTGTTCACCGCGTTGTTGGCCACTTCCTCGACGGCGGCGGTCATCTGGTTGACCGCCGTGGCCGCCTGGTCGATCTCCGCGCTTTGCTGGTGCAGACCGCGGCTGGTGTCTTCGGTGACTGTGTGCAGTTCTTCCGAGGCCGAGGCCAACTGGTCGGAGGAGGCGGCGATCTTGCGGATGGTCTCGCGCAGGCTCTGCTGCATGCGGGCCAGGGCACGCAGCAGCAGGGCCGGCTCGTCGCGGCCGTGGACCTGGATGTCGCGGGTCAGGTCGCCGGTGGCCACGCGCTCGGCCACGGCCACGGCGTCGGCCAGGGGGATGACGATGCTGCGGGTGAGCAGGGTGGCGAAGGCCGCCAAGGCCAGGATGATCACCACCAGGGAGGTGATGATCAGCGAGAAGGCCTGCTCGAACACACTGCTGCTGCGCCGGGAGGCCGTTTCAGCGCCGTCGGCGTTGTACTGGATCAGCGCATTGAGGGCCTGGAGCATGGTGTCGGCGTATTCGGCCAGGGGGCCGTTGATCAGGCGCCGGGCCTCGTCGAGACGGTCGGTGGCGACCGCGTCGCGGATCGACTTCTGCAACCGGTGGTAACGCTCGCTCAGCTTCATGAAGGTGTCGAACAGGGCGCGATCGTCATCGGCGATGATGGTGCGTTCGTAGGCGTTCAGGTCGCTTTCCAACTGCTGGTTGACCTGGACGATCGAGGCCAGTGTCGCCTGCCTGGCGCTGGGCTGTTCCTCCAGCACGCTGCGCAGGGTCAGCGCCCGCGCCCGGCCGAGGTTGTTGCTGACATCGCCCAGCGCGATGACCGCCGGCATCCAGGTCACGCGGATCTCGTCGGTGGCACGGTCCATCTGGCGGGTTTCGTAGAGTGCGAACAACCCCATGGCCAGGACCAACAGGCCCAGTAGGGTGAATACGGCGGCGGCCCGTATGCCGATCTTCATGTTCCGGAGTTGCATTGAATGCTCCTTGGCGTTGGCAGCCCCAAGAGCGCTAGACGGCACAGGAGGGTGATCAGGCTCTCGACGGGCTGCAAATGTGGGTTAAGTCCCTAGAGTTGATGGTGTTTTTGCTGAATGATGCCATATAGCCACTATTGATTGAACAGGTATCCAATAAAATTGTATACAGACAATAGACAGAAGGCCGCCTCCCGCCCCCTCGCGGCATCGAGCCGCAGGGGAGACGCGAAGCGGCCCCGGTGACGATCGGGTCTGTCTACACGATCGGAATCAGTGGATCGGCTGCCGCCAGGGCCTGGGCGCGATCGGCGGCCGGCGGGTAGATCCACACCGAGTTGATCTGGCGCTTGAGGGCCTTGCCCTCCTGGCCCTGCAGCTTGAGCTCACGCTCCCAGCCCTCGCTGAACGCCGCGCCCCAGTCGCCCAGGTCGAGGCAGGTCACGTACTTGGGCTGGCGATACACCACCGGTGCCACGCCCAGCAGGTCGGCCGCCACGTTGTTGCCGCTGTGACGGCCCATGGGAATGGCGTGCTGGCAGGTCATCAGGGCATGGTTGCCTCGCTCGTCCACCGCGGCCCAGGCCACGTCGCCGGTGGCATAGATGTGCGGCTGGCCGATCACTTTGAGGTGCTCGTCGACGCGCAGGCGGCCCAGGGCATCGCGTTCGCCCGGCACTTGGGCGGTCAGCGGGCTGGCCTTGACGCCCACGGTCCAGATCACGGTCTTGCTGGCGATGTAGTCGCCGTTGTCCAGCGTCACGCCGCCGGCGTCGATGCCCATCACCGAGGTACCTGCCAGCCACTCCACGCCGGCCTGCTCGCAGGCTGCGACGATCGCCGGGGTGATGCCCGCGCCCAGCGCTGCGCCGATGCTGGCGCCCCGGTCGACGACGATCACCCGTGGTGCTGCGTCGTTACCGAGGATGGCGCGCAGGCGGGCGGGCAGCTCGGTGGCGGTCTCGATGCCAGTGAAGCCGCCGCCGCAGACCACCACGGTATTGCGGGCAGGGGAGGCGGGCAGCGCGGCCAGGTCGACCAGATGCCGTTCCAGGCGCATGGCCGACTCCATCTGGTCGACGTCGAAGGCATGCTCGGCCAGGCCCGGCACGGCCGGGCGTGCCACCTGGCTGCCGGCGGCCAGGACCAGGCGGTCGTAGCCGATCCGCTGACGCTGGCCGTGACTGTCGGTGTAGCCGACGCTGCGGCCGTCCACGTCGATGGTGTCGGCATGGCCCTGGATGAAGGTCACGCCCACCGCCTCGAACAGGGCGCCCAACGGTGCCTTCATGCCGTGTACGTCGCTTTCGTAGAAGCGCGGGCGGATGCGCAGCTCAGGCTGGGGCGCGAGCACGCTGACCGTGACGTCGCCGCGCTGGGCCTGGTCGAGCAGGCGTGCGGCGCTCAGGGCGCTCCAGACACCGGCGAAGCCGGCACCGATGATCAGGATGTGTGGGTTCATGAGGGTGCTCCGCTGGATTGCATGGGGGGTGAAAGGTGTACGGCGTGGATTCGTGTACCTGCCGAATAACTACGACTGTATTGATCGTAGTTTGTGACGGCAAGTCTTTTTTTTTCGCCGAAGGTCTTCCTGCATGCCCCGCTGGCCCCTTCGATAATGCTGTATTTCCTGGCTTACAGGGCTGTATCGTGAGCCGAGAAAGACGACGGATGGCGCCAAGGCACTTTGCTCGCCGGCAGGAGAAGGCGTAGTATTTACGACAAAATTAGTCGGAGATTGACATGTCGCTATACAGTGCCGGCGTCGAATACGGCCTCCATTGCCTGCTGTTCCTGGTGGACGAGCGTGGCGATACCCGCGAGTCCAGCGTGCGCGACCTGGCCGAGTTGCAGGGGGTGCCCCAGGAGTACCTGGCCAAGGTCTTCACCAAGCTGGCGCGCGCGGGGTTGGTGGCCGCCACCGAAGGCGTGCGCGGGGGCTTTCGTCTGGCGCGGCCGTCCGACGAGATCACCGTGCTCGACATCGTCACCGCCATCGATGGGCCGAAGAAGATCTTCGACTGCCGCGAAATCCGCGAGCGCTGCACGCTGTTCGAAGGCGCGGCGCCAGGTTGGGCGACCGAGGGTACCTGCGCCATCCATGCCGTGATGCTGGGGGCGCAGAAGCGGATGGAAGAGGCGCTCGCGCAGCAGACCATCCTCGACCTGGCCCGGCGTTTCGGGCGCAAGGCCCCGACGGAGTTCGGAGTGAAGGTCAATGAGTGGATGAGTGAGCGGCGGGAAGGCAAGGGGAGCGGGGGGGAGATCGCGGTTACCCAGGTGTAAGGGTAATGGCAGTACCGGCCCTGTGGGGTTGCCTCGAGGTCAGTCAAGCGGCCCCAGATGTCTTCAGCCCGCCCGGGCCTCATGCCGCTTGCGGTACGCTCCCGGCTGCACCCCCACCGCCTTGGCGAACGCCCGGGTAAACGCCGCCACCGACTGATACCCCACCTGCGCCCCCACCTGCTCCACGGTATTCCCCGCCTTGAGCAACTGGCAGGCATGGCGCATGCGCAAGGCCAGCAGCACCCGGCCGGGCGACTGCCCCGCCAGCTCGTTGAAGCGCTTGAAGAACGCTGAACGCGACAACCCCGTGCAGGCCGCCATGCTTTCCAGGTGCCAGGCCTGACCGGGCTGCGCGATCAACTGCTCCAGCAACGCCGCGAAGGCCGGTTGGCGGGCGAGGGCGACCAACCCACCCAAGGATCGCCCGGCGTGTACCTGCTGGCGCAATACATACAGGAACAACAGGTGGGTCAAGCGCTCCAGCAGCGCCTGCGACGGCGTGGGCGTGCGCCGGCACTCCTCGAGGATCAGCTCGAACAGCGAGCGTGCGGCATGCCCCGCAGGCTCTGCGGCGCGCAACAGGATCCAGTCGGCCAAGCCTTCGACGATCAGCGACGACAACCCCGAGCGAAAATGAAAAAAGCCGCAGACCAGGCCAACGCCGTCGCCGGCTTCGCTGTCCAGTGGCTGCATCGTCTGGCGTGGTTGGGCACAGGCGCTGGCCGGGTCTTCGTCGCCAGACAGCCGATAGGCCAGGTCGCGCAGCAGGAACACCGCATCGCCGCTTTCCAGCCGTATGGGCCCGGGTTGCCCGTCGATGTGCAGCCAGCAGTGCCCCTGCACCACCAGGTGGAAGCTCGCCCGACCCATGCCTTGGGTGCTGGCGTGCCAGCCGCCGCAGTAGCGGCCGACATGGAACAGGCTGGCATCGAGCTCCAGGCTCTCTAATAACCAATCGACAGGATGGCAGGATGAAATCATCTAATGCAAAGACTCAGGAGCAAGGAAAGGCGACTGATGAATATGGAGGGTAATTCTTATAACCAACAGACTGTACGCACCCCCCACCAAAGGAGACCACGCCATGTCCTCGCGCATTACTCTACACACTCTGCAGAGCGCCCCGGAAGCTGCGCGTCCGTTCCTCGAGAACGCCCTGAAGAACTCCGGCTTCATCCCCAACCTGTTGGGTATCCTGGCCAACGCCCCTGCGGCGCTGGAAACCTACGTCACCGTCTCGGCGCTCAACGGCAAGTCGCAGCTGTCCTTGGCCGAGCGCGAGGTGGTACAGCTGATCGCCGCCACCCACCACGGGTGCGACTTCTGCGTGGCCGGCCACACCGCCGTGGCCCTGAACAAGGCCAAGCTGCCTCAGGACGTGGTCGACGCCCTGCGTGCCCGTGGCGAGCTGCCCGATGCCAGGTACGAGGCCCTGGCCGAATTCGCCCGCGAAGTGATCGCCACCCGTGGCAATGTCGGCGAGGCCACCTACGCGGCGTTTCGCGGGGCCGGCTACAGCGAGGGCAACGCCCTGGAAGTGATTCTCGGGGTGAGCCTCGCAACCCTGTGCAACTTTGCTAATGTGTTCGCGCAGACGCCGCTCAACGACGAACTCGGCAAATACCGCTGGCAGCCGTCGGCGTGAGCCGCGCGCGGTGCCGTTCGGGCCGCGTTTCGTAAAGGAGAAGGGACATGCTTGATTCCGCATTTCGACAATGGCTGGACGCCAATGCCGAGGCTATCGACCTGGGCCAGTGCGACCCGCACCTGGTCCTGGGGCATATCGCCGAGTCGCAGCTGCTGCGCGTGGGCATCGACCCCGCCTTGGGCGGTTCGGGCGGCCAGATCACCGACGCGGTGGAAGCCATCGCCGCCATCGCCAGCCGTTCGCTGGCGGCGGCCTTCGTCTGCTGGGGCCAGCGCGCGTTCATCGAATACCTGCTGCAAAGCCCTAACCTGGCCCTGCGCGAACGCCTGCTGGCGGACCTGCTCAAGGGCGAGCTGGCTGGCGCTACCGGGTTGTCCAATGCCATGAAGTACCTGTCTGGCATCGAGGCCCTGCAGGTGCGAGCCCGCCCCCAAGCCGCCGGCTGGACGCTGGAAGGCCGCCTGCACTGGGTGACCAACCTGCGCAAGAGCGGTTTCGTGGTTGCCGCGGCGGTCGAAGAGGATGCCGGTGCTGCGCCGTTCGTCCTGGCGATCCCGTCCACTCAGGTGGGCGTGGAGCGCTCCGAGGACCTGCGATTGATGGGGCTGCAATCGAGCAACACCGCCGCGCTGGCCTTCCACCAGGTCGAGCTGGGCCGTGACTGGCTGCTGCACGAGAACGCCCGCGAGTTCCTGCCCAAGGTGCGGCCGGCCTTCCTGGCGTTGCAG
This sequence comes from Pseudomonas sp. I2, assembly GCF_040984075.1. NCBI lineage: Bacteria > Pseudomonadati > Pseudomonadota > Gammaproteobacteria > Pseudomonadales > Pseudomonadaceae > Pseudomonas > Pseudomonas sp. I2. Next base: position 31,028 of record NZ_JBCGFQ010000001.1, on the reverse strand, counting down.
TGCGGCATGGCCATCGGCCTGGCCCGACGTGCCCTGGAAGAGGTGAGTGGGCATCTGCAAGGGCGCGGTTCGTTCCTCGAAGAAGCCCGCCAGGTGCTGGCCAAGCGCCTGGAGAATACCGTGGATGCACTCAAGCAGGGCCTGTTCGATGGCCGCTTCGTCAGCCAGCCGGCGGCGCTGTTCAAGTTGCGCATCATCCTGGCCGAAAGCGCTGCCGATGCCGTGCAGCTGGAGCTGCAGGCCAGCGGCGGCAAGGCCTACCTGGACGCCTATGGCGCCGGCTTCGCCCGCCGCTGGCGCGAGTCGGCGTTCGTGCCGATCGTCACCCCGAGCCTGGTGCAACTGCGTGCCGAACTGCAACGCCAGGCGGCCGCGGCATGAGCCAGGCAGTGCTCGAAGCCCGTGACATCTGCCTGGGCTACCCGCGTGAAGGTGGCTGGCAAGCGGTGCTGGAACAGTTCGACCTGAGCCTGGCGCCGGGCGAGGTGGTGAGCATCCTCGGCCCTAGCGGGGTCGGCAAGTCCAGCCTGTTGCGCGTACTGGCAGGCCTGCAGCAGCCCCAGGGTGGCCGCGTGGCCCTGCACGGCGAGCCCTTGCTGGGCCCGCACCCGCGCCTGGCGGTGGCCTTCCAGGACCCGAGCCTGCTGCCCTGGTTGAGCCTGGAGAAGAACGTCGCCTTCGGCCTGGACTTCGCGCGCCAGCCAAAGCTGGCGGCGGCCGAGCAGCGCGCGCGCATCGACCATGCCATCGAGGCGGTAGGCCTGGCCCATGCGCGCAACCAGTACCCGGCGCAACTGTCTGGCGGCATGGCCCAGCGCACCGCCCTGGCACGCTGCCTGGCGCGCCAGCCGCAGGTGCTGCTGCTCGACGAACCCTTCGGTGCCCTCGACGAGGTGACCCGCGCCGACATGCAGCAATTGCTCCTGCAACTGATCGCCACCCACGGGACGGCGGCGGTGCTGATCACCCACGATATCGACGAAGCCCTACTGTTGTCCGACCGGGTCCTGCTACTGGGCAACCACCCGGCGCACACCCTTGGCCAATGGCACATCGACCTGCCGCAACCGCGTGGGCAGTGGGTCGAGGAACTGGGCGCGCTGCGTATCGAGATCCTCAAGACCCTTCGGCGGGCAAGCCGCATCAGCGAACCTTCTTCTTCCCCCTTGCCATTGCCGTCGGAGGCTGCCCATGTGCATGGATGACTGCTGTTCCTCTACTTCCCGCCGCGATTTCATCAAGCTCGGCGCCATGCTCAGTGCCGCCGGGGCGCTGCCATTGCTGACGAGCCTGCAGGCGCGCGCCGCCGCCGAGCCGGACGCGCCGGTGCGCATCGGCTACCTGCCGATCACCGACGCCACGCCGTTGCTGGTGGCGCACAACAATGGCCTGTTCGAGGCCGAGGGCATCAAGGCCGAGCGCCCGGTGCTGCTGCGTAGCTGGGCGCAGGTGATCGAGGCGTTCATCTCCGGCCAGGTCAACGTCATCCACCTGCTGTCGCCGATGACGGTCTGGGCGCGCTATGGCAGCAAGGTGCCGGCCAAGGTGGTGGCCTGGAACCACGTCGGTGGTTCGGGGTTGACCGTGGCGCCGGACATTACCGACGTGAAACAGTTGGGCGGCAAGACCGTGGCCATTCCGTTCTGGTACTCGATCCACAACGTGGTGCTGCAGCAGATGTTGCGCGACCACGGCCTCACGCCGGTGTCGAAGCCGGCCAGCGCGCAGTTGGCGGGCAGTGAAGTCAACCTGCTGGTGCTGCCGCCGTCGGACATGCCGCCGGCCCTGGCCAGCAAGCGCATCGCTGGCTATATCGTCGCCGAGCCGTTCAATGCCCTGGCCGAGGACCTCAAGGTCGGCCGTGTGCAGCGCTTCACCGGCGACGTCTGGCGCAACCATGCCTGCTGCGTGGTGTTCATGCACGAGCACGACCTGACCAATCGCTCCGAGTGGTCGCAGAAGGTGGTCAATGCCATCGTCAAGGCCCAGCTGTGGACCCGCGACCACCGCGCCGAGGCGGCCGCGTTGCTGTCCAAGGCCGGCCCCAACAAGTACACCCCGCACACCCCGCAGGTGCTCGGCAAGGTGCTGGCGCCTGCCGCCGAGGACCGTGCCGGCTATATCGCCAGCGGTGCGATCCGCCACCAGCAGTGGGATGAGAGGCGCATCGATTTCCAGCCCTATCCGTTCCCCAGCTACACCGAGGAACTGGTCAAGCGCCTGAAGCACACGCTGATCGAGGGCGACAGCAGCTTCCTGGCCGGCCTGGACCCGACCCTGACCGCCCGCGACCTGGTGGACGACCGCTTCGTGCGCAACGCCATCGCCGCGGCGGGCGGCCTGTCGGCCTTCGGCCAGCCCGAGGGGTTCGAGCGTAGCGAGGAGTTTTCGGTCTGATGCGCAAGCACGTCGTACAAGGTGCCCTGGGCCTGGCTGGCCTGGCGGCCCTGCTGTTGCTGTGGTGGGCGGGGGTCGGCGTGTTCGGCGAGGCCGATGGCCTGTCGGCGCGCTTCTCGCCCGAGGCGACCCTGGCCAGCCTGGTCGAGCTGCTCGGTCAGGGTGAGGTCTACGGGCATGTCTGGGTGAGCCTCAAGCGCATCCTGGTCGGCTTGCTGCTGGCGCTGCTGATCGGCGTGCCCCTGGGGCTGCTGGTGGGCAGCTACCGGCACCTGGAGGCGGCGACCACGCCAGCGTTCCAGTTCCTGCGGATGATCTCGCCGCTGTCGTGGATGCCTGTGGTGGTCATGCTGATGGGCGTGGGCGACCAGCCGATCTACTTCCTCCTGGCCTTCGCCGCGCTGTGGCCGATCCTGCTCAACACCGCCGCTGGCGTACGCCAGCTCGACCCGCGTTGGTTGCAGCTCTCGCGCAGCCTCAGCGCCACGCGCTGGGAAACCCTGTGCAAGGTGATAATCCCGGGGGTGATCGGTCATGTGCTGACCGGCGTGCGCCTGGCCATCGGCATTCTGTGGATCGTGCTGGTGCCGTGCGAGATGCTCGGGGTCAGTGCGGGGCTGGGCTACTTCATCCTCGATACTCGTGACCGGCTGGCCTATTCGGAGCTGATGGCCATGGTGCTGTTGATCGGTGTGTTGGGGTTCATGCTCGATGCCTTGGCCCGGGGCCTGCATCGTCGCTGGGTGCATGCCTGAATCTGGGCTGCAAAGCAGCCCCAGGATGAGAATCCTGGGCACCCGCAGGGCATGCGGGCGTAAAATACCCCTTTGCCCACCCCGAGCCCTTCATGCCTGCCTCCATCGAACTGCTCCAGACCCACCCCGACCAGGCCGAGCTGATCCGCAACCTCTACCAGTTCTATGCCTACGAGTCCTCCGACTGGGAACAGGAGGACGTCGAGGCCGATGGCCGCTTCTACATCCACGACGAACACCTGCAGCGCTACTGGCAGTCGCCCGGCTGGAGCGCCAGCCTGGTGCTGGTGGACGGCTTCATCGCTGGCTTCGTGCTGATCGAGCGCAGTGAGCTGCCAGGCCTGGAGGCCAGCGAACTGGCCGACCTGTTCATCCTGAAAAAATATCGCCGCCAGGGCATCGGCCAGACTGTGGCGCAGTCGCTGCTGGGCAGCGGGGAGGGCGACTGGTTGCTGCGCTGCTATCGCCAGGACCCGGTGGCCGTGGCGTTCTGCAAGGCCGTGCTGGCCGGCTTGCCACGCGCATCGAGGGCGATCGCGCTGGAAGACGAGCCCGATCTGTTGAATTTCCTGGTGAGCGCCTCGCGTCATTGACGGCGCCGGTCAGGGTTCGGGTGGTGCCGCAGCGACGGATTTATGTGAACTGCTTCACAAAAAAATCCGACAAGCGGCATAATGCCAGCACGTCATCATCCAGGCCCGGCCCTGTCGGGCTGGCGATCCGTTTCCGTGCGTGCCGCAGGTTCAGGTAAAGCCTATGTCGCTAGTCGCAAGTCCCGACATCATGTACCGGTTGTTGATCCAGAGCGTAGCGGACTACGCCATCTGCCTGTTGACCCCCGAGGGGGTGGTGGCCAACTGGAACCCGGGGGCGCAGCGGGCCAAGGGCTACGAGGCGCAGGAAATCATCGGGCGGCACTATTCGCTGTTCTACCCGCAGGCCGAGCGCGACGCCGGGGTGCCCGAGCAGAACCTCGACCAGGCGCGCCGTACCGGTCGCTTCGAGGCCACTGGCTGGCGCCTGCGCAAGGATGGTTCGGCCTTCCAGGCCCATGTGGTGATCGACGCGGTGCACGACGACGATGGGCGCCTGGTGGGGTTCGCCAAGACCACCCGTGACATCTCCGAGCGCCGCCGCTACGAGGAGGCGTTGGTCCAGGCCAAGGAACTGGCCGAGCGATGCAGCCAGGAGACCGGCACCCTGTCGCGCTTCCTCGATTCGGTGATCGCCAACATTCCCGCCAGCGTCATCGCCCAGGACCTCGACAGCCAGCGCATCCTGCTGGCCAACCAGCAGGCCGAGCGCCTGTTCGGCGGACAGCAGACGAGCATGGTCGGCCTTCGCCCCGACGAATGCCTGACACCGGCCATCGCTCAGTACCTGGAGCAGCAACTGGCCCGCGGTGCGCGCAGCACCAAGGGGTACGCCGCCGAGACCCGCGTCGACACCGCTTGCGGCCTGCGGATCCTGCGTAGCCGCGCGCTGCTCAGCCAGAACCGCGAAGGCCAGGCCGACTATGTGCTGTTCATCGCCGAGGACGCCACCGAAGAGCTGGCCGCCCATGCCCAGATCCACCACATGGCCCATCATGATGCCCTGACCGGGCTGCCCAACCGTGTCCTCTTCCACGAGCGGCTCAAGCAAGCCTTGGTGCGTGGCGACGACAGCGGCAAGCTGACCGCAGCGCTGTGCCTGGACCTGGACAACTTCAAGAACATCAACGACTCCCTCGGCCATGCCTTCGGCGACAAGCTGCTGCGTGCCCTGGGCAAGCGCCTGCGCCGTGAGCTGCGTGAGCACGACACCCTGGCACGGCTGGGGGGCGACGAATTCGCCGTGGTCCTGGTCGGGCTGGAGAGCCGCGAGTCCGCCTGCAGCACTGCCCAGCGCCTGATCGATGCGGTCTGCCCACCGTTCCACATCGAGGGCCACCAGTTCTCGGTCGGCGTGAGCATCGGCATCGCCATCGCCCCGGACGATCACGAACAGGCCGAACAGTTGCTCGGCTATGCCGACATGGCCTTGTACGAGGCCAAGCGCAATGGCCGCAACCGCTACGAATGCTTCCAGGTCGAGCTGGATGTCGCCGCGCGTCAGCGTCGCCTGGTGGAAACCGACCTGCGCACCGCCCTGCACATGGGGCAGTTGCAGCTGCACTACCAACCCGTGGTGGACCAGCAGAGCCGTAGCGTCACCGGCTACGAGGCGCTGCTGCGCTGGGAGCACCCGACCCGGGGCATGGTCATGCCCATGGACTTCATCCCCATCGCCGAGGAAACCGGGCTGATCCACGAGATCGGTGCCCGCGCCCTGAACCTGGCGTGCCAGGAGGCGGCCACCTGGGACAGCGAGCAGACCGTGTCGGTGAACCTGTCGCCGGTGCAGTTCAAGAGCGCCAACCTGGTGCACAGCGTGGCCCTGGCCTTGGCTGACTCGGGCCTGGCGCCCCATCGGCTGGAGCTGGAGATCACCGAGTCGGTGCTGCTGGGCAACAGCGAGGAGAACGTGCGTACCTTGCGTGCGCTCAAGGACCTGGGGGTGTCGATTTCCTTGGACGATTTCGGCACGGGCTATTCGTCGCTCGGCTACCTGCGTTCGTTCCCCTTCGACCGGATCAAGATCGACAAGTCGTTCGTCCATGACATGTGCGAGAGCCGCGAGGCCATGTCGATCATCCGCGCCATCACCGAGCTGTCCAACAGCCTGATGATCAAGACCACCGCCGAGGGCGTGGAGTCGCGGGAACAGATGGCGCGCCTGGCCGCCGAAGGCTGCTCGCATTTCCAAGGCTACCTGTATGGTCGACCGGCACCGGCGAGCCAGCGGTTGAAGAGTGTCGTGGCTATGTAGTCAGCCGCCGCCATTGGGGGCGCGAAGCGGCCCCAACATTTGCCAAACCCCCAGAATCTGGTCGATCAGCGAACGGAAACCGCTCCCGGACCAGGCCCCACGGCCTGGCGGGTTTCTCATCCCGCTCCATCTCTTCTAGAATCCGTCCCATGCCCCAGGCCCGCACAGGCCAGGGCGCCTCCCAGGCGCAGCATCGGGCCGCGCCGTCGTCGAGAACACCATGAGTTCCAGCACACCGTTGTCCGGGGTCAACCATCCGCTACGTGGCATCGCCCTGGTGGTGATGGCGACCTTCCTGTTCGCCAGCCATGATGCCCTGTCCAAGTTCCTGGGGGGCCTGTACCCGATCATCATGGTGGTCTGGGCGCGCTACCTGGTGCATACCTTGCTGATGGCCGGCATCTTCCTGCCCAAGGCCGGCCTGCGCGTGCTGCGTACCCGTCGGCCAATGCTGCAGACCCTGCGTGCCCTGAGCCTGCTGAGCACCAGCCTGCTGTTCACCGCTGGCCTGCAGTACCTGCCGCTGGCCGAGGCGACGGCGGTCAACTTCCTCGCCCCGGTGCTGGTCACGGCCCTGTCAGCGCCGCTGCTCAAGGAGCGGGTCAGCCTGGGGCAGTGGGTGGCGGTGGTGATGGGCTTCATCGGTGTGCTGGTGGTGGTGCACCCGGGCGGGGCGATGTTCACCCCGGCGATCCTGTTCCCCTTCGGCTCGGCCCTGGGTTTTTGCTTCTACCAGTTGCTCACGCGCAAGCTGGCCGCCCATGACAGCCCGACCACCAGCAACTTCTACGCCGGCCTGTGCAACACCCTGGTGATGACGGCGCTGGTGCCGTTCTTCTGGCAACTGCCGCAGTGGGAGCATGCGCTGCTGATGCTGGCCCTGGGCGGATGCGGCATGACCGCGCACTTGCTGCTCACCCAGGCCTTCCGTCATGCCGCGCCGGCGCTGCTGGCGCCGTTCAGCTATTGCCAGATCGTCTTCGCCGGGCTGCTGGGCCTGCTGATCTTCAGCCAGATGCCGGACAACACCAGCCTGGTGGGCATCGCCATCATCTGCCTCAGCGGCCTGGGCGCCGCCTGGATGCACCGCAAGTAGCGTCGCTCACGCCCTGGGGGGGCTGCGCAGTGCCGCTTCGGGGCGCTGACAGAGTGACGCTATCGCCACTGAATACTGGCTCTATTAGACCTCTGCGCAAGCTCGACTAGTCTTTCCCCTGGCCCCGCGAAAAACGCGCAGGCGGCGTGCCCGTACCTGCCGTCCAACGCCCGCCAGCGCTTCGCAAGCCCGTGTCGGCGCGAGACCGACCAGACCTGATGAGGGGTAGGCATGAGCCACCGTGCTCGGCTGATCGAATACCTGGCATAGACCGGAAATCTGGATAACCGACCCAAAGGTAAACGCAGATGGCGAACGAATCGAAATGCCCGTTCCATCAAACCGCAGGTGACGGCCCCACCCTCCAAGACTGGTGGCCTGACTACCTGAATCTCAGGATCCTTCACCAGCATTCGTCCAAGTCCGACCCGATGGAGCCGGATTTCGACTATGCCAAGGCGTTCAAGAGCCTCGACTTCCAGGCTCTCAAGCAAGACCTGCACGCCTTGATGACCGACTCCCAGGACTGGTGGCCGGCCGACTTCGGCCACTATGGCCCACTGTTCATCCGTATGGCCTGGCACAGCGCCGGTACCTATCGCATCGGTGACGGCCGTGGCGGTGCGGGTTCTGGCCAGCAGCGCTTCGCCCCGCTCAACAGCTGGCCGGACAACGTCAGCCTCGACAAGGCTCGGCGTTTGCTCTGGCCGATCAAGCAAAAGTACGGCCGCAATATCTCTTGGGCCGACCTGATCGTCCTCACCGGCAACGTCGCCCTCGAGTCCATGGGCTTCAAGACCTTTGGCTTCTCCGGCGGGCGTGTCGATGCCTGGGAGCCGGACGAAGATGTCTACTGGGGCTCGGAAACGACCTGGCTCGGCGGTGACGTGCGCTACGCCAGCAGCGGCGAAGGCCCACTGGTAGCCCAGCCACAACTGCACGGCAGCGAGGAGAGCCGCAACGAGGCACCTGGGCGCAACCTGGAAAACCCCCTGGCCGCCGTGCAGATGGGCCTGATCTACGTCAACCCGGAAGGCCCGGACGGCACCCCCGACCCGGTGGCCTCGGGCAAGGACATCCGCGAGACCTTCGGCCGCATGGCCATGAACGACGAGGAAACCGTGGCGCTGATCGCCGGTGGGCACGCCTTCGGCAAGACCCATGGCGCCGCCTCGGCCGAGAACGTCGGCCCTGAGCCTGAGGCTGCGGGCCTGGAGATGCAGGGCCTGGGCTGGCACAACAAGTACGGTACCGGCAAAGGCGCCGATACCATCACCAGCGGCCTGGAGGTGATCTGGACGTCCACCCCGACCCGCTGGAGCAACGAGTACCTGGAGAACCTGTTCAAGTTCGACTGGGAACTGACCAAGAGCCCGGCCGGTGCCCACCAGTGGCGGCCGAAGAATGGCGAAGGGGCCGGGCAGATCCCCGATGCCCACGACCCGAGCAAGCGCCATGCCCCGGCCATGCTGACCTCCGACCTGGCCCTGCGTTTCGACCCGATCTACGAGCCGATCGCCCGCCGCTTCAAGGACAACCCGGACCAGCTGGCCGACGCCTTCGCCCGCGCCTGGTACAAGTTGATCCACCGTGACATGGGCCCGTTGTCGCGCTACCTGGGCCCGGAAATGCCCCAGGAAGAGCTGCTCTGGCAGGACCCGATCCCGCCGGTCGACCACCCGCTGGTGGGCGAGCAGGACATCGCCGAGCTCAAGACCAAGGTGCTGGCCTCGGGCCTGAGCGTGTCGGAACTGGTGGCCACGGCCTGGGCCGCGGCGTCCACCTTCCGCGGTTCGGACAAGCGCGGTGGCGTCAATGGCGCGCGCCTGCGCCTGGCGCCGCAACGCTTCTGGGCGGCCAACCAGCCCGAACAGTTGGACAAGGTGCTCAAAGTGCTGGAGAAGATCCAGGCTGACTTCAATGCCACGGGCAAGAAGGTCTCCCTGGCCGACCTGATCGTCCTGGCCGGCAACGCAGCGGTGGAAAAGGCCGCCAAGGATGCCGGGCACGATGTCCGCGTCCCGTTCAGGCCAGGGCGCATGGACGCCTCCCAGGAGCAGACCGACGTCGAGTCGTTCAGCGTGCTGGAGCCGTTGGCCGATGGGTTCCGCAACTTCTCCAAGGCCCGCTACAGCGTCAAGGCCGAGCGGCTGCTGGTGGACAAGGCCCAACTGCTGACCCTCACCGCGCCGCAGATGACCGTGCTGGTCGGTGGCCTGCGGGTGCTGGGGGCCAATACCGGCGGCAGCAAGCATGGCGTGTTCACCGACCGGCCGGGCGTGCTCAGCAACGACTTCTTCACCAACCTGCTGGACATGGGCGTGGAGTGGAAACCGACCTCCGAGGACAACGAGACCTTCGAAGGCCGCGACCGCAAGACCGGCCAGGTGAAGTGGACCGGTACCCGCGTCGACTTGGTGTTCGGCTCCCATGCCCAGCTGCGGGCCCTGTGCGAGGTGTATGGCAGCGGTGACGGCAAGGACAAGTTCGTCAAAGACTTCGTCGCGGCCTGGAACAAGGTCATGGAGCTGGATCGGTTCGACCTGGCGTAATCGTTGTCATGGGGGCGCTTCGCGCCCCCAAGCCGTTAGTCGCTGCCGACAGGCACATCAAGCCGGCAGATGGCCGGCCTGCACCTCGGGCAGGGGCGAGCGCTGCCAGCCGCGCCCGGAATCCACCCAGAAATTCACCGACAACGAGGTGGAGCGCGACTCCACCTGGTGGAACCACCCTTCCGGCAGGAACAGCAGGTCGCCAGCCTGCAGGATCACCTCGATGAAATGCACTGCTCTGCACCCTGGGAAGCGCGCGAAGTCCGGCGCTCTGGGGTCGACGTCGCAGCCTTCCAGGCCGCCGTTGGGCGAGGTCGCCCAGCAGCCCAGGGCATCGCGGTGATGGGGCGCGGCGAGGATGAAGGACTTCTCCCCCCACACCTGGGCGAACAGGTTGTCGCTGTCGTCCCGGTGCAGCGGGGTCAGGGTGCCTTTCGGACCGATCCAGATGCGCGGCGGGATGAACTGGTCGGGCTCGAAGTAGGCGGGGTAGCGGATATGTTCGAGCAACTGCGTGGGCAAGATGTTGTTGCCCATGTAGGCCGGCGGTTGGCCGTCGCGGGTCGCGGGTGCCGGCGCGTCCAGGCTGGCGATGAACTCGGCCATGGAGGTGGAGCGGAAGTCGCGCTCGGTGGAGAAGGTCTTCTTCACGTAGTCGCCATGGCGCGTGATGCCCTGCAGGTTGGCGAACAGCTCCAGCGAGGCCTGGCGGCCGATGCTGAACAACGGCCAGTCGTGCAGGGCGTCGCTGATCACCACAGGGATGCCATGGCGCATGTAGCGTTCGCGGAACTCCTCCACCGACAGGCCGCTGCGTGGCCGGCGTTGTATGGCGAGCAGGGGCGCCTGGCTTGCCGAGAGCCGGTCGCTGGCGCGTGGCCGCGCCGGGTAGCGTCGATTGGCCTCGACCGCAGGAGCACGGGTACCGCGTAGCGCCGTGTGAATCGCCTGGGGCAGCAGCGTGGCCAGCCCCAGGTTGCCCCCGATCTTCAGCCGGCCGTTGGCGAACAGCTCCTCGACATTGGCCTTGCCGGCCATGATGTTCATGAAGTCGCCGCTGGCCACCTCGATGGTCACATCCGCCGCCGGGTGTCGGCCCTGGCCGCTGCCCCCTTGGCCGCCGGCCTTGAACCAGAGCGCGGTATGGCCGTCGAAGACGAACTGGAAGAGGCCCTTGAGGCCGACGCTGTCGGCGCTGGCAAACAGTTTGCCCAGAATGGTCTGCAGGTCCACGGCACGCTCTCTCGTTGGTTGTTCTGAACAGAAGACGAGGCGTGCGTAGGGAAATTTATCCGTCAGCGCCGCTGGCCATTTCGCCAATTCCAGGTCGGATAGGTACAAAAGCTCCCTTGGGCGTTCTGCTGCAATGCATCTCAGGCGACCGGCCTGAAACAGCGTGCTCACAACGACAAGGAATACCCGACCATGCAAATGCCCAAGACCCTGAACATCCGCAATGGCCAGAAGGTCCAGCCGACCTTTTCCGAGCAGGAATATGCCGCCCGCCAGGCCAGGCTGCGTGCCTACATGGCCGAGCAGGACATCGAGGCGGCGATCTTCACCTCGTACCACAACGTCAACTACTACAGCGACTTCCTCTACTGTTCCTTCGGTCGGCCCTACGCGCTGGTGGTGACCCAGGACAAGGTGGTGTCGATCAGTGCCAACATCGACGGCGGCCAGCCCTGGCGGCGCACGGTCGGCACCGACAACATCGTCTACACCGACTGGCAGCGCGACAACTTCTTCGTCGCCATCCAGCAGGCCCTGCCGCTGGCCTCGCGCATCGGCGTGGAGTTCGACCATCTCAACCTGCAGAACCACGGCAAGCTCGCCGCCTGCTATCCCAAGGCCGAACTGGTGGACATCGCTGCACCCTGCATGCGCATGCGCATGATCAAGTCGCGCGAGGAGCAGGCGCTGATCCGTCATGGCGCACGCATCGCCGACATCGGTGGTGCGGCGGTGGTGGAGGCGCTGCGCGACCAGGTGCCCGAGTACGAAGTGGCGCTGCACGCCACCCAGGCGATGGTCCGCGAGATCGCCCGCAGCTTCCCCGAGGCCGAACTGATGGATACCTGGACCTGGTTCCAGTCCGGGATCAACACCGATGGCGCGCACAACCCGGTCACCAGCCGCCGGGTGAACAAGGGCGATATCCTCAGCCTCAACTGTTTCCCGATGATCGCTGGCTACTACACCGCCCTGGAGCGCACGCTGTTCCTCGACTACTGCCCGGATGAGCACCTGCGCCTGTGGCAGGCCAATGTCGAGGTTCACGAGGCGGGCCTGAAACTGGTCAAGCCCGGCATGCGTTGCTGCGACATCGCCCGTGAGCTGAACGAGATCTTCCTGCGCCACGACCTGCTGCAGTACCGCACCTTCGGCTACGGCCACTCCTTCGGCACCCTTAGCCACTACTACGGCCGCGAGGCAGGCCTGGAGCTGCGCGAGGACATCGATACGGTGCTGGAACCGGGCATGGTGGTGTCGATCGAGCCGATGATCATGCTGCCAGAGGGGCGGCCGGGCGCGGGTGGCTATCGTGAGCACGACATCCTGATCGTCAACGAGAGCGGCGCCGAGAACATCACCCAGTTCCCCTACGGCCCGGAGCACAACATCATCCGCAAGTGATCGCGTTGCCCCTTGGCGGGCCGGTCGGTTGCCGACCGGCCCGCCAAGGGCGCGGTACTGGCGCCAGCGGCGCTTGCGGCCAGGAGGTGGGCCGCGTTCTTCCAAGAAAAAACACCTCCAGTGTGACCGTTAGACCCTGCCACCAACTACAAGAACAGAGGGTACCCGTCATGTCCCAGCGTCACGATTGCTGTGTCTCGAGCCGTATTTCGCACGCCGTCCGCGGAGGTGCGCGATGAGTCTCCCTGGCACTACCACCATGAGCACACCAGATCTCGGCGTCCAGGCCCGTGATGCCGAACGCCAGGCCTTGCGCAAGGCCGCGCGGGCCAGCTTCATGGGTAACTTCGTCGAGTGGTTCGACTACGCCGCCTACGGTTACCTGGCCACCATCATCGCCGTCACCTTCTTCCCCGAGGCGGACAAGACCACCGGCCTGCTGGCCACCTTCGCGGTATTCGCCCTGTCGTTCATCGTGCGCCCCCTGGGCGGTGTCGTATGGGGGCATTTCGGCGACCGGCATGGTCGGCGCAACGCATTGTCCTGGTCGATCCTGATCATGTCGGTGTCGACCTTCTGTATCGGTATCCTGCCGGGGCATGCGCAGATCGGCTTGTGGGCACCGTGCCTGCTGTTGCTGATCCGCCTGGTGCAGGGCTTCTCCGCCTCGGGCGAGTACGCCGGTGCCGCGGCCTTCCTCGCCGAGTACGCACCGCCCGGCCGGCGAGGTTTCTATACCAGCATCGTGCCCGCCAGCACGGCGGCCGGCCTGCTGTTCGGCGCGGCCTTCGTTGCCACCCTGCACGCGCTGCTCAGCACCGAGGACCTGCACAGCTGGGGCTGGCGCCTGCCATTCCTGCTGGCCGCGCCATTCGGCCTGGTGGGCCGCTACATCCGCATGAGCCTGCAGGACACGCCGAAGTTCCTGGAGATGGAGCAGCGTCTGGAAAGCAAGGCCTGCGCGACGCCATCACCGATCCGCGAACTGCTGACCCAGCACTGGCGTGCCGTGCTCATCGGCATCGGCGTGACCTGCCTGAACGCGGTGGCCTTCTACCTGCTGCTGAGCTACATGCCCACCTACCTGTCCAACGAGATGGGCATGAGCGAGCGGGATTCGTTCATCGCCTCGACGGTGTCGCTGGCCACCTACATCGGCCTGATCTTCCTCATGGGCCGGCTGTCCGACCACTTTGGCCGCAAGGCCATGCTGGTGGTCGCCTCGCTGCTGTTCCTGGGCCTGACCGTGCCGCTGTTCAGCCTGCTCGACCACCAGCCGCTGTTGGTGATCCTGGCGATCCAGATCCTCTTCGGCGCGATGCTGGCGATGAACGACGGCACCTTGCCGTGCCTGCTGGCCGAGATCTTCCCGACCCGGGTGCGCTTCAGTGGCTTCGCCCTGAGCTTCAACATCGCCAATGCGTTGTTCGGGGGGACCGCGCCGTTCATCGCTACCTGGCTGATCCAGCTCACGGGCAACAAGCTGGCGCCGGCCGGGTACCTGCTGGCGGCGGCCGCGGTGGCCCTGGTGGCGATGCTGGCCTGTCGGGAGACGGCGCACCGGGCGTTGAAGGACTGAAACCTGGGGATGAAGGGCAAGCCTCATACCCTTCAATGCAACGAAGCCTGCCGCCGCTCACCCAGCGGCGACAGGCCGAAGAAGCGGCTGTAGCTCTTGGAGAAATGCGCAGGCGAGGTGAAGCCGCAGGCCAGGGCGATCTCGCGAACCTGCGCATCGCTGCGCAGCAGCAGCTCCCGGGCCCGTGACAGGCGCAGCTCCAGGTAGTACTGGCTGGGCGTGCGCTGCAGGTACTTGTGGAACAGCCGCTCCAACTGGCGCACGGTCACGTCGTTGAGGCTGGCCAGCTCCTCCAGGCCCAGCGGCTCCTCCAGGTTGGCCTCCATGATCGCCACCACCTGGCTGAGCTTGGGCTGGGCCGTACCCAGGAGGGTACGCAGGGGTACCCGCTGGCGCTCGCGCTCGCCACGTACACGATCGCACAGCAGCAGTTCGGCGGCCTTGGCGGCGATGGCCAGGCCGTCATCTTGGCGCGCCACCAACTGCAGCATCATGTCCATGGCGGCCACGCCACCGGAGCAGGTGTAGCGGTCGCGGTCCAGCTCGAACAGCTGGTTGGAGATGATGATGCCGGGAAAGCGCTCCTTCAGCGCCTCGATGTCTTCCCAATGGATGGTGCAACGGTAGCCCTTGAGCAGGTCGGCCCGCGCCAGCAGATGGCTGCCGGTGCAGATGCCGCCCAGCGGCACGCGCTGGCGCGCCAGTTGGCGCAGCCAGTCGATCAGTGGCCGGGTGCTGCGGTCGTAGCTGATCGGGTTGGCGCCCACCACGAACAGGGCGTCGAGCGCCGGGGCATCGGCGATGCCGTGGTCGGGCAGGATGCGCATGCCGTTGCTGGCGGTGACCGGGTCGGGGGTGGCGGCGATGAGCACACTGCGAAACAGGGTGCGCCGGGCGGCCAGGTTGGCCATGCGCAGGGTCTCCACCGCCGAGGCCAGGCCGATGGTAGTGAAGTTGGGCAGCACCAGGAAACCGTAGGTCCTGGGGGCGGTTGGGGAGGGCTGGAGCATGTCCGATCTTCCTGTGCAGGCTGAGGTATCGTTCGTCAGGGCAGAGAAAATCGAGCCTCGAGGTGTTTGTTGTCGTGGGCCGTGGCGGCCTGATAGTACACCTGTATGGCAGGCGCCGGAATGCACCGCTGAGCGGGTGCAGCCATGCCCGGGAAGAGCAGCGCTACAGCGCTGCGCCCCGGCGCCTGGCCCACAGCCAGTGGTCCAGGCTCAGGCGACCGGCACCCTTGAGCAGCAGCGGCAGCAAGGCCACCAGGTAGATCAGCGGCAGCTTGAAGTTGCCGTGGCCCTGGTCGGTGATCGCATAGCCTTGCGCCAGCTCTGCCAGGCTCGACCAGTGTGCCGGCCAGTGCACGGCGGCGATCGCCACCAGGGTCACCACCATCAGTACCGCCGAGGCCAGGCGGGTGCCCAGGCCGAGCAACAGCAGCAGCGGGCAGAGCAGCTCGGCCCACAACGACAGTTGCCAGTTCAGGTCTGGCGGCAACAGGTCGAAGGGGAAGGGAAAGCTCGCTTGCAGGTCGGCGAACCAGTTGCTGCCGTTGAATTTTTCCCAGCCGGATTCGAAGAACTCCCAGGCCAGGAACAGCCGTAGCGGCAGGTCGGCGCTCCATTGGCCGAAACGCTCGAGGGTGGCGAAGGTGCGGGTCAGGGTGGTCATGGTGGGCATCTCGCAATCAGCAGGAAGGGACGGCTACAGCGCGACGCTTGCGCTGGGCCAGCTTGGCGGTGAACTTGAGGGCGATGGCGGCGAACATCAGGGCGAAGGCCAGCGGGTACCCGCCGCCCATGGGGATGCGCTTGTAGAACGACAGGCAGAACACTGCCGCCAGGGCCCAGCTGCCGGTGCTGTGCAGGGCCTTCCACGGGCCGGCGCCGAGCAGGCGTATGGGGGCCCTGAACGAGGTCAGGGTCAGCAGCAGGAGGAACAGGTAGCCGACCGTGCCCGGCAGGCTGGAGGTGACCGTGCGACCTGCCCAGAACAGTTCGGGGTACTGCCGGGCATAGAGGTAGATGAGTACGGCGTGCACGCTGTGCGAGAAGGCGAAGGCCAGCCCCAGGTAGCGCCGCTCACGCAGCAGGCGTCGGCTGCTGGTCCCGGGCAGCAGGGTGACCAGCGACGAGGCGAGGAAGGCCAGCAGGAACAGCGCGAAGGAGCTGCGCGCCGTGGCGCGGATGGCGCTGCGCAGGCCGTCCGAGCCCAGTGGGTGGGCGGCCAGTACCACGGCGGTCATCAGCAGGGTTAGGCCGGCCAGGGCGGCGAACAGCCTCCAACCGGAGGGTAGGGCGGAAGGTTTCATGCGTGAGGCTCCCAGGGTGTCCGGCGACGGCGGGGGCTGTCGCCTTGATGTGTCCGGGAGTGTGCGGGGGCGGGGTATCCGCAGTGTGTCGGTGGGCTGGGGGTTGTGTATCGTTGTGTAGAGGTTGGTGCCTAGGTGGCCGTGCATTGGGGCTGCAAAGCAGCCCCAGGTGCTGTAGCGGTGGCTTTGCTCGCGAAGGGGAAGGTCGCTTTCACCTCAACTCGACCTGGGCACAGAGCCCGCCACCTGCCCGGTTGCTCAGGGTCAGTTGCCCGCCCATGGCCTGGGTCAGTTGCTGGGCGATGGCCAGCCCCAGGCCGGTACCGCCGGTACTGCGGTTGCGCGAACCCTCGACCCGGTAGAACGGCTTGAGCACCTCGTCCAGCTCGTCGGCGGGAATACCGGGTCCGTCGTCGAGTACGCATATCCGCGTGACACCATCTCGATGGCTGACCTCCAGCTGCGCCGCCCCGGCGAACTTCAGGGCATTGTCCACCAGGTTCACCAGCACCCTGCGCAAGGCATGGGGGCGGGTATGCAGGGTGACATCGGTACTGCCGAGGCGCTCGACCTGCGCGCCGCTGTCCTGGTAGTCGAACACCAGGCTGTCGAGCAAGGCATCGAGGTTGACCCGGCAGGGCGCCTCGGTACTGCTGTCCATGCTGCGGGCATAGGCCACGCCTTCGCGCACCAGATGCTCCATGGCCGTCAGGTCGCTCCACAGCTTGTCCTTCTCCAGGCCGTCGTCCATCACCTCGACCCGCAGCTTCATCCGCGTGATCGGCGTCTGCAGGTCGTGGGAGATGGCCGCCAGCAGTTGCATGCGCTCCTTGAGGTAGGCGCTGATACGCGCCTGCAGGGCATTGAAGGCCACGGCGGCGTAGCGCACCTCGCGAGGGCCGCTTTCGTCCAGCTGTGGGCCTGGCCGGTCCGGGTCGAGGTCGTCCACCGCCCTGGCCAGGCGGGTCAGCGGGCGGATCGCCAGGCGTACCGCTAGCCAGGTGCAGAGCAACAGCAGCACCAGTTGAACCAGCAGCACCACCGGCAACCACGACGCCAATGGCACGCCCGCCGGGGTGACGTCGATGGTCAGCGGCGCGCCGTCGGCCAGGCGCAGGTGTACCTGGAAATGCGCATGCGGGCCGGGAATCTCCTGGAAGGTCAGGGCATAGTCCTGGCCGATCGCCTTGACGATCGACTCGGCAGCCATGGGGGGCGCCTCGCTGGGCATGGCTTGGCCGGCTTCGCCCTGGTCCAGCCGGTAGCGGTAGCTGTGGCGCGCCAGGCGCGGCAGCCAGGTGGCGCGCTCGGCAGCCGGCAAGCGGTCGAGGATGGCCACCGAGGTGGCCACGTCCAGTTCCAGGTTGCTCAGCATCATCGAGCGGCTGCTGATGTAGCGCTCGTAGAACTGCAGGCTGAACGACAGCCCGTAGGCCAGTACCAGCCCGGTGAGGAAGATCAGGGCCAGGCGCGAGGCCAGGGTACGTGGCCACCTCATGACGGCGACTCGAGCAACTGCACCGGTAGGGAGAACACGTAGCCCTCGCTGCGCACGGTCTTGATGCAGGTCGGCTCGCGGGCATCGTCGCCCAGGCGCTGGCGCAGGCGGCTGACCAGCAGGTCGATGGAGCGGTCGAAGATGTCCGCCTCGCGGCCCTGGGTCAGGTTGAGCAGTTGCTCGCGGCTGAGTACCCGCTGCGGATGGTCGAGAAACACCCGCAACAGGCGGTATTCGGCGCCGCTCAGGGCTACCAGCGTGCCTTGGGTGTCGAGCAGGTGGCGGGCGGTGGTGTCCAGGCGCCAGTGGCCGAAGCCGATCAGTCGGCTGCTTTCGCTGATGGTCAGGTTGGGCGGCAGCATCCGCGTGCGGCGCAGCACGGCGTTGATCCGCGCCAGCAGCTCGCGGGCGGAGAACGGCTTGGTCAGGTAGTCGTCGGCGCCCATCTCCAGGCCGATGATGCGGTCGGTTTCGTCGTTGCGGGCGGTGAGCATCAGCACCGGCGTATTGCGATGCTTGCCGGCGCGCAGTTCGCGGCACAGCAGCAGGCCGTCGTCGCCGGGCATCATGATGTCGAGGACGATCAGGTCGACGCTGTTGGCCTCGAGGAACGTACGCATCTGCCGGCCATCGGCGACGATGCTGGTGCGCAGGCCGTTCTTCTTCAGGTAGTTGCCGACCAACTCGCGGATTTCCCGGTCGTCGTCGACGATCAGGATGTGATCGACGTGTTCCATCGGAGGGTTCCTGTCTGGGTGGGATGGGCGCAGTGTACCGGGGGCGGGGGCGCTTGCCTGCGGGGTTTTGTATTGCAGTGTATCCCGCGCCGCCAGGGATACAGGAAGAAGCACGTCGCCCGCTGCTTGGACACATCCGCGATACCTGGCGAGCGTGAAATGGCTCTCGACCGGGGAGATTCCACTCCCCACCTGCAAACCTTGCACAGGAGAGATGCCATGAACTTCAAGACCTTCGCCAGCGCCAGCCTGTTCGCCGTGCTCGGCCTCGGTGTCATCGCCGCCCAGGCTGCGACCAGCCCGACGGAAGACAGCCGGGTGATGCAGTACCGCTATGGCGACCGGCTGGACGTACAAAAAGTCCTGTCGGTGATGGACGACCCGAGCAATGCCTGCGGGGTGGTCAACACCCGCATGGACTACCTGGACTCCCAGGGCCGGCACCAGAGCGTGGAGTACCGCACCTACGCCACTGGCGGTTGCCATGAAAGCTGATCGACGCTTGTTGCTGAAGGCCGGTGGCGTGCTGCTGGCGCTGACGGGGCTGGGCCTGGCCGGCCAGTTGTTGGCCCGCGACAGCTACGGCGCCATGCCGTCGCTGTCTGGCGCCAGCGCCTGGCTCAACTCGCCGCCGCTGGACACCGAGGCGCTCAAGGGCAAGGTGGTGCTGGTGGACTTCTGGACCTGGGACTGCATCAACTGCCAGCGCAGCCTGCCGCATGTCGACGACTGGGCACGGCGCTATGCCGACCAGGGGCTGGTGGTGGTCGGTGTGCACACGCCGGAGTACGACTACGAGCACGACATCGGCCAGTTGCGCCGACAGGTGGCCAGGCTCGGCATCGGCTATCCGGTGGCGGTGGACAACGACTACCGGGTCTGGAACGCCTGGGGTAACCAGGCCTGGCCGGCCCATTACTTCGTCGATCGCCAGGGGCAGGTGCGCCATGTGCATTTCGGGGAGGGTGACTATGGCGGGCAGGAGAAGGTGATCCAGGTGTTGTTGGATGAGCGATTACCCAGCCCTTCGGACCGAGTCGGCCACGAATGATGCCCCTTGCAGGGGCCGGGTTGAGGCTTGTTCTGATGCTGGGGCGCGAAGCGCCCCCGCTTTCACAGGAAACTGGCGAAGTGCGCCTGCATCCGACCGGCATCCGCCACCCGCCCGCTGAACAGCTCGAACGCCTTCACCGCCTGGAACACCGCCATGCTCCCGCCGTCCAGCGTGCGGCAGCCCAGGGCCCGGGCATGGCGCAGCAGTTCGGTCTCCAGGGGGAAGTAGATGATTTCCGCCACCCATAGCCGGGCGTGCAGCAGCTCTACTGGCACCGGTGTGCCAGGCAGCTTGGCCATGCCCACCGGCGTGGTGTTGACCAGGCCGTCGGCGGTCGCCAGTGCATCGGCCAGGTCCGTGCCCAGCACGGCGCGATCGTTGCCGAAGCGGGCTTGGAGATTGTCCACCAGCGCCTGGGCACGGGCGCTGTCCACATCGAACAGCACCAGCCGCCGAACCCCTTCGCCGAGCAAGGCATGGGCCACCGCCGAGCCCGCGCCACCGGCGCCCATCTGTACCACCTGGTGTCGCGCCACGTCCGCCAGGCCACGCCGGAAGCCTTCGGCGAAGCCCAGGCAATCGGTATTGTGGCCGACCCGCTTGCCATCCTTGAGCACCACGGTATTCACCGCACCGATGCCGCGGGCCTCCTCCGACAGTTCGTCGAGCAGCGGCAGGATCGCCTGCTTGAAGGGGTAGGTGATGTTCAGCCCGGTGAAGCCGGTGTGCTGGGCGGCCTCGAGCAGGCCGGGCAGGGCGCTGTCGTCCAGGCCCAGTTGGTCGGCATCGATCAGCCGGTAGAGGTAGCGCAGGGCCTGGGCATCGCCTTCGCGTTCGTGCAGCGCCGGGGTGCGTGAGGCCTGGATGCCGCGGCCGATCAGCCCGGCGAGGATGCTCGGGCGGTTCATGCGGCCTGCTCCCCGAGCAACCGGGCGAAGTGTGCCAGAGCCAGGCGGTAGCCGTGGCTACCCAGGCCGCAGATGACCCCGATGGCGATCGACGACACGAACGAGATGTGCCGGAACGGCTCGCGTTTGTGCACATTGGACAGATGCACCTCGATCACCGGCAGTTCGCTGGCCACCAGGGCGTCACGGATCGCCACCGAGGTGTGGGTCCAGGCACCGGGGTTGATCAGGATTCCGGCACAACGGCCGCGGGCAGCGTGGATCCAGTCGATCAGCTCGCCTTCGTGGTTGGTCTGGCGGAACTCGATCTGCAGGCCCAGCGCGTGCGCGCTGTCGGCGCAGCCGTGGGCCAGGTCGGCAAGGGTTTCATGGCCGTAGTTGGCCGGCTCGCGGGTGCCGAGCAGGTTCAGGTTGGGGCCGTTGAGCACGAGGATCAAGGGTGTCATGGCGGGCATCGCTTTGTTGTTGTTGGATGCCTGATAATTGTACTACCTGGTTAGTTTCGTCAATTGAAGGGCACCGTTGGCGAATGAAAGTGGGCGATTATCGAACGCAGCGGGGTTGCCTGAACCAACCCCGCCGCGAAGAGCACGCCGGGTACAGCGCCTAACCGAGCTCCTTGACCGCCTGGGGCTGCTGGCTGCCGCAGCTTTCGTCATGCAGCGAGATCCGCGAGGTTTCCGGCAGGGCCAGCCCTCCCACCAGCGCTACCAGGGCGATGACCACCAGGTAGAACGCCGGCGCCAGGCTGCTGCCGGTCTGGCTGATCAGCCAGGTGGCCACCAGCGGTGCGGTGCCGCCGAACAGGGTGTAGGCCACGTTGTAGGTGATTGCCGAGGCGGTGTAGCGGGTGCGGGTCGGGAAGCTCTCCGAGAGCAGCGCGGCGGTGACCACACCGCTGAGCAGGGCGCCGATCGCCAGCAGGATCACCCCCAGCAGCGCCCCGGACAGCGACCCGGAACTGGCCAGCCAGTAGGCCGGGAACACCGCCACCATCACCCACAGGCAGGTGAAGCCGATGGTCCGGCGCCGGCCGACCCGGTCGGAAAAGGCCCCGGCCAGCGGGCAGCCGACGGCAGCGAACAGCAGGGCCACGGTGGACACCAGCAGCGACTGGGCGCGGGTCAGGTTGCCGACCATCTGCAGGTAGGTGGAGAAGTAGGTGGTGAACATGTAGAACGACAGCGCCGTCAGCGAGATGAACGCTCCGAGGTTGCGGATCGCCCGGCCATGGTGGCGCAGGGTTTCCTTGAGCGGCGAATGGGCGTGCTCTTTACCCTGCTTGCCCTGCGCCATGGCTTCGCGGAACGCCGGCGTTTCCTCCATGCGCCAACGCAGGTAGAGGCCGACCAGCCCCAGGGGCGCGGCCACCAGGAAGGGAATGCGCCAACCCCAGGCGTTCATCGCCTCGGGCGACAGGCTGGCTTCCAGGGCGTAGGCGATCACGGCCGCGCAGGCGAAGGCGGAGAAGGTCGAGACAGGGACGAAGCTGCCATAGAAGGCGCGCTTGTCGTTGGGGGCATGTTCCATCAGGTAGGCACAGGCGCCGGCGTATTCGCCGCCGGCGGAAAAGCCTTGCAGGCAGCGGGCCAGGGTCAGCAGCGCCGGGGCGGCCAGGCCGATGCTGGCGTAGGTCGGCAGCAGGCCGATCAGGGTGGTGGAGCCAGCCATCAGCAGGATCGTCAGCGACAGGATGCGCTTGCGCCCCAGGCGGTCGCCCAGCGCGCCGAAGACGATGCCACCCAGCGGACGCAGGGCGAAGGCCACGGCGAACACGGCGAAGGTCTTGAGCAGGGCGACACTGGCATCGCCGCTGGCGAAGAATTGGCTGGCGATCAGGGTGGCGAGGAAACCATAGACGGCGAAGTCGAACCATTCGACGAAGTTGCCGATGGCCGAGGCGGCGATCACCCGGCGCAGGGTGGCGGGGGATACCTCATGGGGTGCGGGCATGCGGATGCTCTCCGGTCTGGGTAGGCAGCCTGGACGGAAGTGGCGCGGTCAGGCCGCGCCATCGTTGTTGTCTGGCCCAGTAGACCGGCAGCGGGGGGCGGGTGCTTCTTCATGGGCGACATCGGGATGCCTGTTTCGACCGCCGTACCGGTCTTCCGTGGCGCGAAGCGGCCCCAAGGCAGGGGCCTCAGCCAGCCCTCGCCTGGCCCCTCAGAAGCGCAGGTCCATGGCCACCTCGAACGTCCGCGGCGCGCCCATGTAGTACTGCCCGCCATAGGCCTGCTTGGCATACAGCTCATCGGTCAGGTTGCGCACCCGTGCGGTGAGCGCGGTGTGTTCGTCCAACCGGTAGCGGGCGAAGGCGCCCAGCAGGGTGTAGGCCGGTGCCTTGAGGGTGTTGGCATTATCGGCGTACACCGAGTCGACATAGCGCGCATCCATCCCCACCGCCCAGGCCGGGCCGAAGCTGTAGGTCAGCCACAGGTTGCCGACGTTGGCCGGCACGTTCACCGGGGCATTGCCCTTGCGCGACACCGACACGCCATTGACTGCCTCGTTGAATTCGTCGTACTGCGCGTCGACATAGGCATAGTTGGCCTCGGCCAGCAGTTGCGGCGTGACCTGCAGGCGCGCGGACAGCTCGATGCCGCGAGAGGTCTGCTGGCCGGCCTGGACGGTCAGGTTGGGATCGCGGGAATCGCGCACGGCGAAATCCTTGCGCACGATCTGGTACACCGCCACGGTCGCCGCGCCACGCCCGTCGAGGAAGTCGAACTTGCTGCCGGCCTCCCACTGCTCGCCCTTGGACAGGTCGAACAGGCCCACGTTGGAGTAGGTCGCCGAGGCCAGCGAGCCGGCAGGCAGGTCGGCGGAGGTGCTGTACTGCAGGTAGACGCTGGCCGAAGGTGTCAGCTCGTAGGTCAGCCCCACACGGCCGCTCAGCGGCTCCCAGCGCCGTTCGAAGAGCGCCGGGCTGGTGGGCGTGACCGTGCCATAGTTGGTCACCTCCATGTCCAGGTAGTCGTAGCGCAGGCCGGTGAGCAGGGCCAGGCGTTCGGTCAGCTGCAAGCGGTTCTCGGCGAACAGGGCACGGTTGGTCACCTCGTGGCGGCGTTGCTTGGTGAGGCCCGCGTTCACCCCGGGGATGTCATCGAAGCTGCCCGGGTCGAAATGCTCCGGGTCGACCACGTCGCTCCAGCTGCCGGAGGTCGGGTACAGGGTCTGGCGCATGCGCGAGTAATCCAGGCCCAGCGACCACTGGCTGGCCAGGCCCAGCACCTGGTTGTCGTGGCGCAGCTCTACCCGGTCGCCCAGCACGTTCTGCTGGTGGCGCTGCAGGTAGGGGCTGGCGCGCACGACCTTGCCGTCGTTGTCGTAGCGGTAGCTTTCGAGGTTGCGATAGTCGCGCTCGGCGTTGTAGTGGTACAGGGTGTTCTGCACGCTGGTGCTGTCGCCGAGCTGGTAATCGAGGATCGAGCGCAACCAGCGCACCCGCTGTTCGTAGCGGCCGTCGCCGACGTTGTAGTTCTCGAAGCGGCGGCTCTTGTCGATCTTCATGGTGCTACGGCCCGGCAGGATCGGCGAGCCCCAGTAGGGGCTGTCTTCCTTGTCCTCCTGGTACTCCAGCGCCAGGGTATGGGTGAGGTTGGGCGACAGGTCGCTGAGCACGGAGAAGGCCAGGCTGTCGGTCCAGCGTTCGTTGCGGTCGACATAGCCGTTGCCATGCCCGTGGCTGAAGTCCAGGCGGGCGAAATGCCGGGCATCGGCGGGGTTGTCGGCCAGGGCCTGGTTGATGCCGAAGGCGATCTCGGAATCATCGTAGCTGCCGTAGCGCAGCCGGCCGTCGAAGGTCTGTGCGTCGCGGCTGGCCAGCTTGCTGATGTAGTTGATCGAGCCGCCCACGGCGCCGGCGCCATGCAGGAACGACGACGGCCCGCCGATCAGCTCGACGCGGTCGATCACCCAGGCGTCCAGCGGGCGGGTGGCGCTGCTGTAGCCAAGGTTGATGCCGTTGAACAGCTGGGTGACCTGGTTCTGGGTGAAGCCCCGGTAGGACACGAAGCCGCCATAGCCTGGGTTGGCCGAGGCGTTCACTCCGGTCATGGCATTGATCACGTCCTGGGTGTCCTTGGCGCCGCGCGCCTCGATCACGTTGCGGTCCGAGACGCTCACCGAGGCGGGTGTCTGCCGTGCCGTCAGGCCAAGCCGCGAGCCGGTGCGGATCGGTTCGTCCAGTTGCACGCCCGAGGGGGCTTCGCGTTCGCCATCGACGGTGGTGACGGTCAGTTCGATGGGCGCAGGGGCCGCCCAGGCAGAGGTGCAGGTGCCCAACAGGAGCACCAGGGAGGTGTTGCGAATCATGTTGTTGTGTCTTCCACGCAAAGGTGATGGCTGACCGGCCGCGCACGCCAGTGCGCCCGGCCAAGGTCAGGCGTAGGTTGCTGCTGCGGGAAGGACGGCGGGGGAGGCGCGAGGATTGAGGGCCGGGCGCAGGTCGCGCGGCGGCGGCTGCGCCCAACTGCGTACGACGATGGGTGAGGGGGCGTTGCCCTGGCGCGCGGCGAAGGACCAGCCGGCAGTGGACAGCGGGACAGCCAGGGCGAAGGACGAGCACACCGGGCAGTCGAGCTGGGCCATGTGCGCATCGCCGCCAGCACCGGCCAGGTCGATGGCCGGGCCATGGTCGCTGGACACCGAGCAGAAACCACCTTCCAGCCCGGCCAGGCGCAGGCCGTTCATCTGGCCGTGGTGCAGGCCGCACAGCAATAGGCTGAACAGGACGCTGGCGTAGAGCGTCCAGGCGGTCAGCGAGCGTGTCCGGCGGGAGGTTTTCATGGCGGCGAATCTATCATTCGGATGGATCGCCGGGATAGAGGGCCGGTGTGGTGGATTGTCGCAATGCCGGTTGGGGGCGGCCGTAAAGCCGGCCCTGCTTCAGGCCGAACGCCGCGCCGGCTCGGTTTGGGCCTCCGCGATGACCTGTTCGCGTCGCACGCCATCGTCTGCAAAGCCTTGACTGATGCTCCGCTGACGTATCAGGCCGCCCGCTCCAGCACATCCAGCAAGTCGGCGAACGCCAGCGACAGCATGTGCCGCGGTGCCAGGTGCACCAACGGTATCGCGGCCTCGTGGGACTCTCGCATCTTGATCGAGCTGCCCAGGTACACCGGCAGCACCGGCAAGCCTTCGGCGCGCAACTGATCGACCAGGGTCTGGTGCAGGGCGGTGCGTCCGGCGAACTGGTTGACCACCACGCCCTCGACCTGGAGCGCCGTATTGTGGTCCTGGCGCAGCTCCTCCACCTCAGCCATGACGCTGCGCAGCGCCTGGTACGAAAAACGGTCGCAATCGAACGGGATCAACAGGCGTTCGGCCGCCACCAGGGCGCTGAAGGTGTAGAAATTCAACGCCGGCGGGGTATCGATGTAGATCCGCTCGTAGTCCTCGGCGAGCGCCACCAGCAGCTTGCGCAGCTTGTTGATCTTGAACTTGCTCTGCAGGCGTGTCTGCAGGTCGGTCAGGTCCGGGCTGGCGGTGATCAGGTGCAGGTTGTCGTAGCGGGTCTCGGTGATCGCCACGCGGTTCTTCTTGCCGGCCGCCGTGGCGCAGAGGGTCTGGCGGAAGAAGTCGGCGATGCCCGAGGGGATCGCGTCGCCGGCAAGCCCCGTGAGGTAGTAGGTGGCGTTGGCCTGGGGATCGAGGTCGACCAGCAGTGTCCGGTAACCTTCGGCGGCGCTGGCGGCGGCGAGGTTGCAGGCGATGCTGGACTTGCCGACGCCACCTTTCTGATTGAATACGACACGACGCATGGACAGTTCATCCCTGAATGGAAAATGTCAGAACAGGGACAATTCTATGAAGCAAAGATGACAGTATTAAGACAAGACTTGTTACATCTACCGCGCGTCACACCGGCCTCTACGCCTCGCCAGGCGCGACCTTCACTCGGTTGCGTCCATCCTGCTTGGCCGCATACAGCGCCCGGTCCGCCCGGCTGAGCGTATCGGCCGGCGTATCCGTGCCCGTCGCTTGCCAATGGGCGATGCCCAGGGAAACGGTCACCGCACCCACCGGCTCGATGGGCGTGTCCTGCACGCACAGGCGCAGGCGCTGCGCCACGCTGGTGGCGACCTCCAGGCTGGCCCCCGGCAGCAGCATGAGGAACTCCTCGCCACCGGTGCGGCACAGGACGTCGCCCTCCCGGCAACAGCCGCGCATCAGCTCCGCCAAGCGGCGCAATACCTGGTCGCCGATATCGTGGCCGTGGCCATCGTTGATGCGCTTGAAATGATCGACATCCAGCACCACTGCGCAGAAGTCGCGCCCTTCGGCCTCCAACTGTGCCAGGCTGAGCTCCAGGCTGCGGCGGTTGCCCAGCCCTGTGAGCGGGTCGGTCTGGGCGTCCTGGCGCAGCCTGCCTATGCGCTCTTGCAGCAGGTTCAGGCCGAACAGCAAGGCGCGCTTGAGTTCGGCGGCCTCGAAATACCAGGCCCTGACCTGGTGCAGGTGCGCCGCGGTTCCGACCCTGTCCAGTGCCCGTGCGCCGGCGGCCAGTTGCCAGAGCGGGCGGGTGATGGCCAGGGCCAGCCACCACAGGGCCAGGCTGCCGGCCAGGGCGAGCGGCACGGAAATGTCGATGACATCGAGGATCAGCTGGCGCAGCGGGACCACGGTCTGTGCCAGGGGCTGTTGGGCCACCACGCCCCAA
The DNA here is from genome assembly GCF_040984075.1 of Pseudomonas sp. I2. Taxonomy (NCBI): domain Bacteria; kingdom Pseudomonadati; phylum Pseudomonadota; class Gammaproteobacteria; order Pseudomonadales; family Pseudomonadaceae; genus Pseudomonas; species Pseudomonas sp. I2. The sequence goes on along the minus strand of NZ_JBCGFQ010000001.1, from coordinate 3,993 downwards.
CCGGTGCTTGGCACCGTGGCGAAGCCTGCGAGCATTTCCACGCCATCGCTGTTGACCACCTGCTGGGTGCCACTGTTTAGGGTGGCGAGCTGGTCGACCAGGATGTTGCCCTTGACCAGCGTACCGACGCGCTGGGCGTTTGGGTGATAGAGCAGGCGCCGGTTGCGATCGACCACATAGAGGTAGGAGCCGTCCTTGTAGAAGTGTTCGCCGAGCAGGCTGTTGAAGATGTTCTGTTCACGCAGGTACAGGCTGCCGCCCACATAGCCCAGGTACTTGCCGTGGCTGTCGAAGATCGGCTGCGACAAGGCCACCACCAGGTTGTCGGCCACCGAGAGGAAGGGCATGGACACCAGCGTCTGTCGCTCCCGCAGCGCCTCCAGTGCGCCAGGCGTCTGCAGGCGGGTGCCGAGCATCTTGCGCAGCGGTGCTGGCGAGATCGCCCGCAGCACACCCTGGGCATCGACCACGAATACCGAGTTGAAGACATTGCCCTGCTGCATCAGGCGTTCGGTTTCTGCCTGCAGCGCCATGGGTTCATCCAGTCGCTGCCCTTGCAGCTGGGCGCTGACGGCCAACTGCTGCAGCGTGCTGCCGAGGAAGGTCTCGGTGATCGACGCCAGTTTCGCCGCATAGACACGGTTGGCCTCCAGGGCGTGGTCGATCAGTAACTGGCGTTGTACCCGGTAGCTGGCGAAGTAGCTGGTCAGCAGCATCACCACGGCGGTGAGTGCGCAGAGAACGAGGATCAGCGTGCGCAGATCCAGGCGCAGGCCTTTCTTGGCGTGTGGCAATCCTGACCTCATCGATGGGGGAAGGGGATAACCTTACCTGTTATGAGGGATGGCGGCTATCGGTACAGCGCAGGGCTGCGCGCAGTGTCGTATCAGTCGTCGGTTGTCTCCAGCCCGGCCAGGTCTTCCTCTATCTGCTGCATGCGTTCCTGGGCCCGTGCCTGGGCCTTTTCATCGTTGGCGCTTTCACGCATCAGGCGGGTCAGTTTCTCGCTGAGCCGCTGGCCTTCCTCGGTTTCGTTCAGCGCCCTGGCCTTCACGGGGTCGTGGGTCGCTGCGACGATGGTGTCGAACTCGGCATCGTCGAAGTGCTTCTCGCTGTAGAGCTTGAACAGGTCCTGGCGCTGGTCCTGCACCGTCAGGTGCTTGCGCAGCACGCCCTCGATGGCCTCCTTGGAGAGTTGCGGGTGGGTCTTGGTCAGCAACGTGGCCATCCTGTCGATATTGTGATCGTAGGCCTCCTGCAAGGGCAGGTTGGCCAGGATCTGCTCTTCACGGGTGGGCTTCTGGTCGCAGGCGGCGAGAACGCCGAGCAAGAGCAAGGGCAGCAGTGTGCGAAGGCGTGGCATCGGGTGGCCTTGGGCGCGTGGTGGGAGGGGACCGCCTGGCACCATACCATCAATCGGGCGGCTCGTTCAGGCGATGGGCCTTGCGGCCTGCTGTCAGAATCCACCTGTCAGTGGATACTCGACGGCCAGGCGAATCTGGTCGGCATCCAACTCCGCCTGCGCGGTGTTGCCCCGGTGCACGTTGTGCCGCAACGAGAACGCCGTGCCCTTGGCCTTGCCGCCCTGTACCACGTATCGCGCCTCCAGGTCGCGCTCCCAGTGCTTGCCGCCCTTGCCGTAGCCCAGGTAGGCGTAGCCTCCGTTGGGGTCGGCATGGCTGCCGTCGATGTCGAAGCCACGCACGTACAGGGCGCTCAGGTTCAGCCCTGGTATTCCGTAGGCGCCCATGTCCAGGTCGTACCGCGCCTGCCAGGACTTTTCATTGGGGGCGTTGAAATCGGACAGCTGCACGGCGTTGCCGATGAAGATCGCACCACGGGTTACGTAGTCGAACGGGGTATCGCCATCCACCTGCTGCCAACCGAGGCTGAAGGTATGCGGCCCTTGGCGGTAGCGCGAGACCAGGCTCCAGGTGGTGTTGTCGATGCGCCCGGAGAGGGCCTTGCCGGTGTCGGTGGTGCGGTACAGGTTCAGGTCCAGGCTCAGGCTGCGTCGGTCATCCAGGGCATGGCTGAGGGTGCTGCCGAGGTAGTGCTGGTTCCAGGTGTCTGCGTAGCGCGAGGTGTAGAGGCTGGCACTGAATGCGGCGTCAGGGTTCCACACCGCGCCTGCGAGGTCGACGCTGTCGCCCTGGCGGGCATTGGAGTAGTTCACCACGAAGCCTTGGTCGTGGCTCGACGCATGGCGGTCGGTGCTTTCGTTGAAGTGTCCGGCCACCAGCTTGAGCGTGTCGATGTCGTTGCTGCTGAGGAAGAAACCGGTGGCGGTCTCGGGCAGCAGGCGGCTGTCGGAGGAACTGAACACCGGGGTCTTCACCCGTTGCTCGCCATAGGCCAGCACGGTGTTGGCTACGCGCAGCTTCACCGCTGCGCCACCGCGGCTGTATTCGTTCTTGGGGTGACCTTGGTTGTCCACGCCCAGCAGCCGGGCCTTGCCGGCGCGGCCGCCACCGCTGTCGAGTTGCACGCCGAAGTAGGCGTGGGCATCGACGCCGACTCCGACCAAGCCTTGGGTGAAGCCAGATTGAAAGGTGCCCATCAGGCCGTAGGCCCATTCCTCGGCCTTGCCGTTGCGTTCGGCGCGAGGCTTGTAGGCGTTGCGTGCGCTGCTGTTGCGTGCGCCATGGCGATAGTCGCGCTGGTCGAACACGCTGCGGTTGAGCAGGTGCCAGCTGCTGTCTTCGACAAAGCCTTTGGATTGGTATTGGGCGGAGTCGGCCAAGGCCAGCGGCGCACACAGGGCGCTGGCCAGAAGCGCAGGGACGGTGCGTCGCGGCATGGAGCGCTGCGAAAACAGGTGGATCGAGGCGTCGGGCATTCAGAAGTACTTGAGCCAGGCGATGTCGCGGCGACGGGATTTCAGGCGCGCGAACCCGCGCACTGGCAGGTACAGTGCCACGGCCAGCAGGATCGCGGTAAGCCATACCGCACCGATGCCGTCGAAGCCGAAGTAGTCGCCCTGGTTCAGGCCGAACAGGGCGACGCAGGCCAGGTACAGGAGCTTCAGCACATACAGGTGCAGCAGGTAGAAGAACATCGGCGCAGCACCGAACACCGCCAGCACACCGATCCAGCGCGCCTGGCCTGCGCGCTCGAAACCGCGCAGCAGGAGCAGCCCGAAGCCCAGGGTCAGGGCCAGGAACAGCAGCGACGGTGGGTACTTGGTGATGTTGAAGAAGCTCATCAGGGTCTGCACCAGGGTCGGGTAGCCGCTCCAGGGCGCTTCGCCGTAGCCGTTGAGCAGGCGCAGCGCGATGAAACCGAGCAGGGCGAGGGCGCCGGCCAGCAGCAGGCGGTGCTGGCGCGTGCCGGCATCGCTGCCGCGTGCGAACCACGGGCCCAGGCCATAGCCCAGGGCGATCACGCCGATCCACGGCAGCACCGGGTAGGAAGTGCGCAGGCGAAGGGTTTCGGAGAACGCCAGCCAGCCACGGTCATGCAGGATGGCCCAGGGCACGTGCATCATCGACCCTTCGGCGAAGTGCAGCCCATCGAGCAGGTTGTGCCCGGCGACGATGAGCGCGCCGATGGCGATCAACGCCGCGCGCGGCAGCCAGACCAGCAGCGACAGGGCGATCATGCTCAGGCCGATGGCCCAGATCACCTGCAGGTAGATCACGCTTGGCGGCAGTTGGAAGGTCCAGGCGAAGTTGACCAAGGTGAATTCCAGCGCCACGAGGAACAGGCCACGCTTGAACAGGAACGCCGAGACGTCGCCACGGCCCTGGTGCTTCTCGCCGTAGAGCCAGGCACTGAGGCCGGTCAACAGCACGAACACCGGCGCACACAGGTGGGCCAGGGTACGGCTGGCGAACAGGGCCGGCTCGGTGGCGTCGATGGCCATCGGATCGCTGACTTGGCGATGCAGGAAGAAGGTTTCGCGCACGTGGTCCAGCAGCATGAACAGGATGACCAGGCCGCGCAGGGCGTCGATGCTTTGCAGGCGCTGGGTGAGCAGGGTTGGGGTGGGGG